>NZ_WAAS01000284.1:0-7735 GCF_008806585.1 Micromonospora sp. AMSO12t | reverse complement strand
AACAGCCCGCCCGCCCGGGGCCCGCCGAAGGGCAGCGTGGCGTCGGCCGGGACCAGCCGCAGCGGCGAGGTGGTCAGCCGGTCGCCGGCCCGCGACGGCAGGGTGAGCCGGAACTGGGCGCCCTGCCCGGGCGCGCCCCACGCTTCCAGCCAGCCGCCGTGCAGCCGGGCGTCCTCCAGGCTGATCGACAGGCCCAGCCCGGTGCCGCCGGTCTGCCGGGCCCGGGACGGGTCGGCCCGCCAAAAGCGGTTGAACACCAGCTTCTCCTCGCCCGGCTTGAGCCCCACCCCGTGGTCGCGGACGGTGATCGCCACCGCCGTGTCGTCCACCCCGAGCGTGATCAGCACCGGCTTGGCCTCGCCGTGCTCGACGGCGTTGCCGACCAGGTTGCGCAGCACCCGCTCCACCCGTCGGGGGTCCACCTCGGCGATCACCGGGGTGCCGGGGACGTCCAGCTCGATGGCCACCCCGACGCGCTCGGCGAGACCCGCCAGGCGGTCGGCCACCCGGTGCACGACCGGCACCAGGTCGGTCGGCTCGGAGTCCAGCATGGCGAAGCCGGCGTCGAAGCGGCTGATCTCCAGCAGGTCGGTGAGCAGCTCCTCGAAGCGGTCCAGCTCGGCCTGGAGCAGCTCGGCGCTGCGGGCCACCGCCGGGTCGAAGTCGTCCCGCTCGGCGAAGATCAGGTCGGCGGCCATCCGGACCGTGGTCAGCGGCGTGCGCAGCTCGTGCGAGACGTCGGAGGTGAAGCGGCGTTGCAGCCGGGACATCTCCTCCAGCCGCAGGATCTGCCGTTGCAGGTTGGTCGCCATCTGGTTGAACGACGCGGCGAGCAGGGCCAGGTCGTCCTCGCCGTTGACCACCATCCGCTGGTCGAGCAGGCCGGCGGAGAGCCGCTGGGCCGTGCGGGCGGCCACCCGTACCGGGGTCACCACTAGCCGGGTGACCAGGCCGGCGAGCAGGGCGAGCAGGAGCACCAGGGCCGCTCCGGTGGCGGCCACGGTGCCCCGTACGTCGGCGGCCGTGGTGTCCTGCCGGGCCAGCGGCACGAGGTAGTAGAGCTCCACCTGGCCGAACCGGGTCGGCACCGGCGAGCCGTAGACCAGGTACTTCGTGCGCTCCTCGCCGAGGCGCCCGGTGCGGATCTGGCTGGCGACCTTGCCCCCGGCGACGGTCTCGCGCAGCTCCCGGCTGATCAGCGGGCGGACGTTGACCGCGGGCGAGGACCGGGGCTGGATGGCCCCGGTGTGGTTGTCGGCGGTGAGCGCCACGATGACGCCGGTGGTCTGCTGCGGGTCACCGCCGGCCAGGTAGTTGACCGTGCCGTCGATGGTCTCCTGGAGCTGCCCCTCCTGCGGCTGGTTGTAGAGGCCGAACTGCTTCGCCGCGTAGTCCGCGCCGTTGCCCAGCCGGATCCGCACGTCGGTCTCGACGTTCTCCACCAGGATGCCGGTGATCTTGTCGGCGATCAGGTAGGCGAAACCGCCCACCAGCAGGCTCGACGCGACCAGTGTGATGGTCACCACCCGCAGCTGGAGCGACCGGCGCCAGCTCTGGTGCAACCCGGCGAGCAGACGCGCGGCCCGGCCGCTCACGCCACGCCACAGCTCCCGCGCGGCGACACGCCGGCGCGGAGCTGCCGTCGGGGGGTCCGGAATCGGGGAGGTGGCCACAGTGTGACCAGGCTATCCGGTGCCCGCCTTGTAGCCCACGCCCCGCACGGTGAGGATGATTTCCGGCCGCTCCGGATCCGGTTCGATCTTGGCCCGCAGCCGCTGCACGTGCACGTTGACCAGCCGCGTGTCCGCCGCGTGCCGGTAGCCCCAGACCTGCTCCAGCAGCACCTCGCGGGTGAAGACCTGGCGCGGCTTGCGGGCGAGCGCGACCAGCAGGTCGAACTCCAGCGGCGTCAGCTTCACCTCCTCGCCGTTGCGGCTGACGGTGTGCGCCGGCACGTCGATGGTGATCTGGTTGCCGGGCGGCCCGATGGTCAGCATCTCCGGGGCGACGTCCTCGCCCCGGCGCAGCCGCGCCCGCATCCGGGCGACCAGCTCCTTGGGCTTGAACGGCTTGACCACGTAGTCGTCGGCGCCGGACTCCAGGCCGAGCACCACGTCGACGGTGTCGCTCTTGGCGGTCAGCATGACGATCGGCACGCCCGACTCGGCCCGGATCGACCGCGCCACGTCGATGCCGCTCATGCCGGGGAGCATGAGGTCGAGCAGGACGATGTCGGGGCGGTTCTCGCGGAACGCGGCCAGCGCCCGCTCCCCGTCGGCGACGAAGGAGGGCAGGAATCCCTCGCTGCGCAGGACGATGCCGAGCATCTCGGCGAGCGCGGGGTCGTCGTCGACCACCAGTACCCGGGCTCTCATGGGGTTAATGTTTCCATCCCCTTCAGTTGGTGGGATCCCCGTCACCCGGCACGGTACTGCCGTGGGACGTCGCCGCCCAGCAACAGGTGCCCGGCGTCGCCGCCCCGACGTGCGGGTCCACCCGATCGGAACGGGCGTGTCACCATGATCCCCGCGTGCGCCGTCACGCGCCACCGCCGTCCGTCCCCAGGAGTACGCGTGCCCGACGCCGGCCCGACCGCCGTGCTTCCGCGCCGCCCCCTCACGGTCGGCGAACTGCTGGACTCCGCGGTCCTGCTGCTGCGTGGCCAGGCCCGGGTGCTGGTGCCGGTCGCCCTCGTACTGGCCGTGGCCGAACAGCTCCTGCTGCACCCGCTGCGGCTCGCCGCCGACACGGCGCCACCCGCCTGGCTGCCGGAGTTCGGGCGGTTCGGCGCGTACTGGCTGCTGCTGGCGGTGGGGGCGGCGACCGAGGCGGTGATCGTCCTGCTGCTCGGAAATCCTGCCGCCCGGGCCGCCGGGGCCGCCCTGTTCGGCCGCGCGCCGGGCCCCCGGGAACTGCTCCGCCCGGCCGGCGCGCGCTGGGGCGCCACCGCGCTGCTCGCCGTCCTCGTCGGCGTGGTGATGTGCGGGGTCGCGCTGTTCGGGCCGGCGTGGATCGTCGGGTTCGCCCTGCTCGGCGCCGTGGCGCCGGCGCTGGTCGTCGACCGGGTGCATCCGCTGCGCGCCCCGCTGCGCGCGGCCGCCCTGGCCGTCCGCGGCGCCGGCCGGGCCGGCTGGATCCGGCTGCTCGGCTACCTCGTGTGGTGGATCGTGCGCGTCGGCCTCGGCGTCGGCGTCTACGTCGGGCTGGACTCGTTCGACCTCGTCGACCGCGCCTGGGCCGGGTGGCTTTCGCTGGCCGTCTGGGCGGGCGTGAACAGCGTCGCCTACCCGGCCCTGGCCTGCCTGGACGCGGTGCTGCACCTGGAGACCCGGATGCGTACCGAAGGGCTGGACATCCGGTTGTCCCGGGCCCGGCCGGGCACGCCGGAGACCGTGCTGCTGGCGGCCGGGCGATGAGCCTCAGCCGGTGGTGGACCGAGACCACGGCGGCGCTCGGCGACCGGGTGCCGCTGACCCTGGTCGCGCTGCTGCTGGTGCTCGCCGCGGTGCTGGTCGCGGTCGGCTGGTACACGTTCCCGGCCTGGGTCCCCCGGCGGTTGCCCCGGCTGCGTCGACGCCGCCGGGAGACCGCGCCGCCGGACGCCCCGCCGCCGGTCGTCCCCGCGCCCCGCGAGCCCGAGCTGCCGGCCGCCGCGTACGTCTCCCTCGCGGACCGGTTCGCCGCCGAGGGCCGGTACGCCGAAGCCGTCCGGGAGCGGCTGCGCGCGATGGTCCGGGAGCTGACCGCCCGGCGCGTGGTGCAGCCGCAGCCCGGCATGACCGTCGCCGAGCTGGTGCGGGCCGCGACGGACACCCGGCCCCAGGTGGGTCCACCGCTGAGCGCCGCCGGCGCGATCTTCTCCGAGCTCTGGTACGGCCAGCGCCCCGCCTCCGTCGAGCACGACCACCGGATGCGGGAGCACGCCGCCGACCTGGACCGGCTGCTGACCGGGCGACCCGAGGACGGGCCACGACCATGAGCGCACAGACCACCGCCGTACCACCGGCGCCACGCGCGGACGTCGCCCCCCGGCGACGGCGCCGCCGGCACCGGCTGCTGATCCCGCTGGGCCTGGCCGCGGCGCTGCTGGCCACCACCCTGGTCACCCGCGCGGTCGACCAGCCCGACCCCGGCGACCGGGGATTCCTCTCGCCGGTCGCGACCGGGGACGACGGCGGCAGCCGGCTCGCCGACGCGCTGCGCGGGCAGGGTGTCACCGTGCAGCGGGAGACGGACACGCTGCGCGCCCTGCTGGCCGCGCGCGGCGGGGCTGCCACGCTCTTCGTGCCCGCGCCGGGGCTGCTGCACCCGGACACGGTCGGCGCGTTGGACTCGCTGCCCTCGACCACCAGGCTGGTGCTGGTGGACCCGTCGCGACGGGTCCTGGAGGCGGTGAGGCTGCTGCCGGTGCAACCGGCCGGTCGCCGGTGGGCCGCGCAGGCCGTGGGGCCGGACGCGCGGGGCCTGCCCTGCCCGCTGCCCGAGTTGCGGCAGCTCGGGCGGGTGGCGGTCGGGCTGCAGCGCTACGCGCTCGCCCCAGGCGCGTCGGCGCCCGTCCGGTTCTGCTTCGCCGACGGACTCGCCCTGCTGCCCCGGGTCCCCGAGAGCACCGTGGCGGTGGGCGCCAGCGATCCGTTCCGCAACGACCGGATCGACGAGTGGGACAACCGGGCGTTCGCCACCGCGCTGCTCGGCGGGCCCGGCCGGGTGGTGTGGCTCGACCTGGACGGCCCCGAACCCCCGCCGGTCTTCGGCGACGGCAGCAGCGGCAGCCCGGCCTGGTCGCCGACGCCGGGCGGCTCCACCGGGTACGGCGGCCCGGGAAGCGGCACCGGCACCGGCACCGGGGACGGCACCGGCGACGGGCGCCCCGGCGGCCCGGCTGACCCGGGCGGGGAGACCGACGACGACAGCGAGGGGCGGGGCGACAACCGGGCCGACAGGCCCGACCCGCCGAACCCGCTCTGGTCCGCCTTCCCCGGCTGGCTGTGGGCGTTGCTGGCCCAACTCGCCCTTGCCGCCCTGCTGGCCGCGCTCTGGCGGGCCCGCCGGCTCGGCCCGCCAGCGGTGGAGCCGCTGCCGGTCACGGTCCGCTCGGCGGAGACGGTGCTCGGCCGGGCGCGGCTCTACGAGAAGGCGGGTGCCCGGGACGCGGCCGCGCGGACGCTGCGGAGCGCCGCCCTGGACCGCCTGACGCCCCGGCTGCACCTGCCGCCGACCGCGCCGCCGACCGACGTGGCCGCTGCGGTCGCCGCCCGCACCGGCGACGACCCCCGGTGGACCGACGAGGTGCTGCACGGCGCCGGGCCCGAGACCGACCAGGACCTGCTGGACCTGGCCCGCGCGCTGGACCGGCTGACCCGCGTCGCCGCCCCGCACGCCACCGACGGACCGCCCCCACCCGCCGCACCGCACCCGCACCGAGCCGAAGGAGACCCCCGGTGACCCGACCCGCCGGTACCGCCGAGCCGCCGACCATCGACCCCGTCGACCCCCGTGCCGCCCTGCACCGGCTGCGCGCCGAGGTCGCCAAGGCGGTCGTCGGGCAGGACGCGGTCGTCACCGGCCTGGTCATCGCCCTGCTCTGCCGCGGGCACGTGCTGCTGGAGGGCGTGCCGGGCGTGGCCAAGACCCTGCTGATCCGCACCGTGGCCACCGCCCTCGACCTGGGGTCCAAGCGGGTGCAGTTCACCCCGGACCTGATGCCGGGCGACGTCACCGGCTCGCTGATCTTCGACCCGCGCTCCGCCGCCTTCACCTTCCGCGAGGGGCCGGTCTTCACCAACCTGCTGCTCGCCGACGAGATCAACCGGACGCCGCCGAAGACCCAGTCGGCGCTGCTGGAGGTGATGGAGGAGCGGCAGGTCTCGGTGGAGGGCGAACGGCGGCCGTTGCCCGACCCGTTCATCGTCGCCGCCACCCAGAACCCGATCGAGTACGAGGGCACCTACCCGCTGCCGGAGGCGCAGCTCGACCGGTTCCTGCTCAAGCTCACCGTGCCGCTGCCCAACCGGGACGAGGAGCTGGGCGTGCTCCGCGCGCACCACGCCGGCTTCGACCCGCGCGACCTCACCGCTGCCGGCGTACGGCCGGTGGCCGACGCGGCCGACCTGGCGGCGGCCCGGGCGGCGGTCGGCCGGGTGCACGTGGCCGAGCCGCTCTTCGGCTACGTCGTCGACCTCTGCCGGGCCACCCGCAACACCCCGGCGCTGGAGCTGGGCGCCTCGCCCCGGGGCGCCACGGCGCTGCTCAACACGGCCAAGGCGTGGGCCTGGCTGGCCGGCCGCGACCACGTCGTACCGGACGACGTTAAGGCGGTCGCCCGGCCGACGCTGCGGCACCGGCTGCGGCTGCGCCCCGAGGTGGAGCTGGAGGGCGTCGGCGTGGACCAGGTGCTGGACACGGTGCTCGCCACCGTGCCGACGCCGCGATGACCTGGCGGGCGGCGCTCCTGCTGGCGGTCGGCGCGCTGACCCTGCCGGCCTGGCCGTCGCCGTTCGCCGGGCTGCTGGTGATGACCGGGGCGGTGCTGCTGCTGGTGCTGCTCGACCGGGCGCTGGCCGCGCCCCCGGGCGCGCTCACGGCCGCCCGGCAGGGGGACCGCGCGGTCCGGCTCGGCGGCACCGCCACCGTCGCGCTGCTGCTGCACAACCCCTCCGGCCGTACGCTGCGGGCGCGCGTCCGCGACGCCTGGGTGCCCTCCGCCGGCGCCCGCCCCGACGTGCCGCCGGGACAGCTCGTGCGCGTCGAGCCGGGCGCGACGGTGGCGCTGCCCAGCCGGCTGACCCCGCTGCGGCGGGGCGACCGGCCGGCGGTGGCGCTGACCGTGCGTTCGTTCGGGCCGCTGGGGCTCGGGTTCCGGCAGCGCTCCGGGCGGCCGGCGACCCCGCCGTGGACGCTGCGCGTGCTGCCCCGCTTCGACTCCCGCCGGCACCTGCCGGAGAAGCTGTCCCGGCTGCGGGTCATCGACGGCACCCAGGTGAGCCGGGGGCGGGGCCAGGGCACCGAGTTCGACACCCTCCGCGAGTACGTGGTCGGCGACGACGTGCGCTCGATCGACTGGCGGGCGAGCGCGCGCCGCGCCGACGTGCTGGTGCGCACGTGGCGGCCGGAGCGGGACCGCCGGCTGCTGTGCGTGCTGGACACCGGACGGACGTCGGCGGTGCGGGTCGGCGACGAACCCCGGCTGGACACCGCGATCGACGCCGCGCTGCTGCTCACCGCCCTCGCCGCCCGCGCCGGCGACCGGGTCGACCTGCTCGCGGCCGACGCGGCGGTACGGGCCACGGTCACCGGCACCGGCGGGCCGGCCCTGCTCTCCCGGGTGGTGCACGCCCTCGCCCCGCTCCAGCCGACGCTGGTGGAGACGGACTTCGACCTGATCGCGGGCGAGTTGCTGCGCCGGCAGCGCCAGCGCAGCCTGGTGGTGCTCTTCACCGCGTTGGAGGCCGGCGCCCTCGGCGAGGGGCTGCTGCCGGTGCTCCCCCGGCTGGCCGCCCGGCACAAGGTGGTGATCGCGGCGACGCACGACCCGGTGCTGACCGCCCTCACCACCACCGTCCCGCAGCGCCCGGCGGACGCCTACGCCGCAGCAGCGGCCTGGCGCGCCCTAACCGAACGAGACCGGGTCCGCACCGCCCTGGCCCGCCAAGGTGTGACGGTGGTGGACGCCCCGGCCGGCCGCCTGGCCCCCACCCTGGCCGACACCTACCTCCGCCTAAAGTCCCTGGGCCAA
>NZ_WAAS01000283.1:0-7743 GCF_008806585.1 Micromonospora sp. AMSO12t | reverse complement strand
GGCCTGGTCGTCGCCAGCCCGGCGGCGACCAGGCCGAGCCCGGTCGTGGCGAGCAGGACGACGACCGTGGCCGCCCAGCCGGGCCTGCGCCAGGACACGATCCCACCTCCGTACGCGTACGCCCGGGTGCCCGCTCCGGTGGGTTCACCGGTGCGGGCACCCGTTGCAGGGATGGACGACTTCCAGGAAGTGGACGGCACGGGGCCGTCGGTCAGAGCGTGGCCGCCGCCATGTGGCGCCGGCGGCGGGCCAGGACCAGGGCACCGCCCGCGGCGGAGCCGAGCAGGGCGCCGCCGGCCGCCAACGCGCCGGTCCCGTCGGTGCCGCCGCGCCCGCCGGCCTGGGCCCCGCCGATCGGGGTGACGGTGAACGTGGCGCTGCCGGCCGCGCTGCCGTCGCCGCAGGTCGCGGTCACCGTGTAGGTGCCCAGGGTGAAGCCGGCGGTGAAGAGTTCGGCGCTCAGCCCGCCGCCGGCCGCCGCGGTGGTGGACCGGACGTTCTGGTCGCGGTCGGGACCGGTGACGCGGAAGATCGCGTCGCCGGACTTCGGGTTGCAGGTCGTCGCGGTGAGCACGACCGTCCCGCCGACCGGCGTGGTGGCCGGTGACACGACGGTGTCGGCCAGCGCCGCGCCGGGGAGCAGGAGCGTGCCGAGACCCACGCCGAGCGCCGCCGATACGAGAACTGTCTTTGCCTTCATACGCGTCTTCCCTCACTTTTCGTCCGCTGACTGCGTGGGACGTCGTTCGGGTGGCCAACTCCGTGACTAGCACCGGTGTGACCAACCCTAGGAGGGTTGGGACCCCGATCCGGTGAAAATGAGAAATCCTCGTTGCCGTCACGTGTCCACCCGGGAGGCGGAGGGAGCAGCGGAAATGCCGGCACGGCCCACCCGCGAGGGTTGGCCGTGCCGATGTCACCGGGGGTCGTGCTGTCGCGGCTGGGCCGTCCCGGCCCCTCTCGTCAACGGTGCCCCGCGGCGGGCGCGTACGCGCCCGGCCCGCCGCGGTGGTCCGGTCCTGGCCGGTTTGCTCAAGGCAGGACGCGCCGCCGTTCCGGCCGCCCGGCAGCGGGTCCGCCGGTGCCGGCCGCGTGCCGCGACGGGGTGGTCAGCCCTGCGCGGTGGCGCTCTCGGGGCGCGGCTCGGGCAGCGGCTCCCCGGTCTCCAGCAGCGACTTGAGGCTGGCCAGCAGCTCCGGCCAGCCGCCACCGCCGTCGAGTTGACCGCTGACGGCCCGGTACATCTCGCTGCCCGGGGAGAAGTCCTCGTGGGTGACGGTCAACTTGACGAACTCGCCGTACGGGGCGATGTCGAAGGTGACCCGGGACCTCCGCTCGCCGAGCCGGGCCGCCAACTCCTCGTCGGACCAGCCGAAGTGCGCGGCGTGCTCCGGTTGGAAGCCGTGCCAGCTGTAGGAGAGCCGGCGGAACGGCTCGGCGACCAGGACGCGCTGGCCGAGGTCGCGGAACTCGCCGCCCGGCTCGTCCTGCCACAGCACGGGGGAGCCGACCCGCCAGTCGGAGCGCAGCGCGACGCCGCCCCAGTAGCGGCGGGTGAACGCCGGCTCGGTCAGCGCGGCCCAGAGCCTCTCGGGGGTGGTGTTGACGTAGGTGGTGTAGACGAAGGTGGGACTGTCCATCGGCTCCCGCTCCAGCGCTGTCCGTAGGTCGGTGAGTGCGCGCACCCGCTCGCGGTCGTAACGGTCGATCCATCGTTCGGCGACGGCGTTGATCGGGACGGGGTTGAGGTAGTGCAGCTTCTCCCGGCCGCGTCGCACGGTGGTCACCAGGTTGGCCGCCGAAAGCACCGCCAGGTGCTTGCTGACCGACTGCCGGGTCATGTCGAGCCCGGCGCACAGCTCGCGCAGGCTCTGCCCGTCGCGCCGGTTGAGGTCGTCGAGGAGCCGGCGCCGACTCGCGTCGGCCAGCGCCCGGAAGACGTCGTCCACCCTGCCCACCTCGCACACGCAGCCGTCCGGCTGCCTGTCAGATTAGGCAACCGGACGACTGCATGTCCAGCATGTCGCCGCATCCACCCGTCAGGGGGCGGTGGACGTCGCCGAACACCGCGAGGGTGTCCCGCCAGTCGAGGAAGGCGTCCTCCGCGCCGCTGTAGAGCACGAACGCGCCGGGCTGGCCGATCATGAACGGAACGGCCATGATGCCGCCGTCGACGTACCTGGCACCCCGCGATCGACGTCGTGGGCGGCAAGTGGAAGGCGCTGATCCTGTGGGAGCTGGACGGGGGCCCCCGCCGCTTCGCCGAGGTGCGCCGGGGGATCACCGGGATCAGCGAGAAGATGCTGATCCAGCAACTGCGCGAGATGGAGGCGTACGGCCTCGTGCACCGTGAGGTCTACCGGCAGGTCCCGCCCAAGGTGGAATACTCGCTGACCGACTTCGGCCGGTCCCTCAACGAGGTGCTGATGCCACTCGGCGACTGGGGCGAGCGGAACATGGCGACCATCGAGGCCATCCCCCGGGACCGACCGGCCGGCGCGAACCCGCGTGCCCCGGCGGTTGCCCGGCGAATAGGGTCGCGCGGTGACGGAGATCAGGACCGAACGGCTGCTGCTGCGCGACTGGCGGGAGTCCGACCTCTCGCCGTGGGCCGCGATGAACGCCGATCCGGAGGTGCGCGAGCACCTCGGCCCGCTGCTCACCGCCGAGCAGGCCGCCGCCTCGGCGCGCTCGTTCCAGGCCGACCTCGACCGGCTCGGCTACGGCTTCTGGGCCGTCGAGGTCCGCGCCGGCGGCGCGTTCGTCGGCTTCGCCGGGCTGGACCGGGTCGACGAGGGTGTGCCGGTCACCGGCGTGGAGGCGGGCTGGCGGCTCGCCCGCTCCGCCTGGGGCCACGGCTACGCCACCGAGGCGGCCCGGGCCGTCCTGCGGTACGGCTTCGACACCGTCGGGCTGCCGGAGATCCTGGCCATCACCACCGCGACCAACCTGCGCTCGCAGGCGGTGATGCGTCGTCTGGGCATGACCACCGATCCGGCCGACGACTTCGACGACCCGGAGGTCGACTCCGGTCCGCTGCGCCGGCAGGTCGTCTACCGCAAGCGGGCCGGGGAGCGCTGAGCGTCGGGCGGCAGGCCCCGGTCGGCCGGCCGCTGATCACCAGCGCGTCGCTGGCCGGCGGCGCCGCTCAGGGCCGGGCCGCCGTTCGCTCCGGCGCCCCCCGGAACTGCCGGTCGACGACGGCCAGCAGGGCGGCGTGCGTCTCCGCGTCCGCCGCCACGATGAGACCGCCCACGCCGGTGTGCGGGGGCTGCCCCCGCAGCCCGGTCACCACGCACCCGGCCGCCTGACACAGGGCGATACCGCCGGCGAAGTGCACGCTGTCGCAGAGGTCCCCGTCGGTGACGTACGCGGCCCGTCGACCGGCGGCGACCCACGCGACGGCCAGCGTGGTGGAGAGCACCCGTGGCCCGAACCGCGCGGCGAACTCCGCGTCCGCGAGCATCCCGGTCGCCCGGAACGCGGGGGCGTTCGGGAACGGCGGGTCGAGGTTGACGTCCACCAGCCGGGAGCTGGCCGACGGCGCGAGGGGCTCGTCGACGCCGTCGCGACGGATCTGGGCCGCCCTGCCGTCCCCGAACCAGAACACCTCCCCGGCGAACGGGTCGGCGACCGCGGCGGCGGTGACCTCCGGACCGGTGCGCAGCGCCACGTTCACCGCGACCAGCGGGGTGCGCGCCGCGTAGTTCAGCGTGCCGCACAGCGGGTCGACCAGCCAGGTCCGGTCGGCCGACCGGGAACCGGTGTGCCCGCTCTCCTCGCCCAGCATGGCGTCGTGCGGCCGGGCGCGGCGCAGCACGTCGAGGACGGCCCGCTCCGACTCGAGGTCGGCGGCGGTGGCGAAGTCACCGGGCGACTTGTCGAACCGTTCCAGCGGCCCGCCGAACCGGGCCCGGACGACAGCCGCGCCCGCCTCCGCCGCGACGATGGCCAGTTCCGGGTCGGTGAGGATCATGGCCGAACGGTAGCCGAGGCCGGCGGAATCGGCGGCGCGCCCGGTGCTCAGCCGCGAGGGTCGGGATCGGTCACCCAGCCGGCGAGCAGCACCAGCCCGGTGGGCCGGTGCACGGCGAGGAAGCCGAAGGGCCGGTCGACGTCGAAACGTACCCGCCGCCTGCGGGCGGTGAGCCGCGGGCGGGCGGAACCCGCCCGCGTGGCGACGGCGGTGACCACGGCGGCGCGGAAACCCGTCGCGCTGAAGGTGGCCGTGGCGCTCTGCCGCGCCTGCGAGACCGCCAGGAGCCGGGAGATGCCGGGGAAGTGGTCGCCGTCGCCGGCCGCGGTGGACAGGCCGAACAGCGCGGCCCGCTCCAGCAGGTCGTGGTCGGCGGAGGCGGTGAAGGCCACGGTGCGGACGAGCAGTTCCGGCCGGTCGTCGAGGGCGTCGACGACCTGCTCGTCGACGCCGGGGCCGGCGGCGATCGGCAGCGCGGCCGGCGCCTCGAGCGCGCCGACGGCGGCCGGCAGCACCTCCGCCGCCCCGTGCTGCGGCGAGCCCAGGGCGAGCACCACGTCGACGTCCTCGGCGCCCCGCACGGTCAGCAGGCTGAGCGGGCCGGCGGGGGTGTCGGCGGCCCGCAGCGCGTCGAGGTCGTAGCTCGTCCGGCTCAGCCCGGCGAGCCGGCGACCGTGCCACGGCCCGGCGGACGGCTGGCACCAGGCGTCGCGGAACGGCGCGGCCCACTCGGTGCGCAGCGACAGCGCGCTGGCCAGCACCATCGCGGTCGCCGGGGTGACCCGCACCGGCATCCGGGGGACCAGGCCGTCGGTGTGGGTCGCGGCCCACCCGTCGAGGGCCTGCTGGTCGTGCGCCGGATCGCCGGTCAGCTCCCCGCGCATGGCCGCCGGCACCTCCCGCACCCACCGGTCGGCCAGCGGCAGGTCCCGCCGCGCCCAGGCGGCGAGCGCGAGCCGGGTGGTGGGGGAGCGGTCCAGGTCGAACCGGGCCGGCTCCGGCGCGACCGCGAGCAGTTCGTCGCGGACCGGACCGGTCGCGTAGCGGGCGAGCAGCGCCAGCAGCGGATAGACGCCGGCGCCGGAGACGACCGTCTGCCCGGCGTCCACCGTGGACGCCCAACGGGCGGTGAGCGCGTTGGCGGCGGTGATGCTCATCGGCGGGCGTCCTCCCGGTTGCACGGTGGCCGTCGCCCGGGGGCGACCGCTGGCACCCTACCGCCGCCCGGCGACCGCCCGATGCCCCCGACCCGGGCCGGTCGGTGCCCGGGCGTCCGGGCCGGTGTGGCAGCGTGGGCGGCGTGAACACCTCCGCGCCGCTGGACGTCGACCTGGCGCTGGTCGGCGGCGGCGGCGCCGCGTCGCTGGTCCTCGCGGCCCTGGACCGGCACGGCGTGCGGGACCTCCGGGTCGCCGTCGTCGACCCCGTCCACCGTCGCGGCCAGGACCGGACCTGGGCCTTCTGGGACCGCCCCGGCAGCGACCTGGACCCGATGCTGGCCGCGAGCTGGGACCAGGTCGAGGTGGCGACGCCCGACGGCCGCCGCGTGCTCGACCTGGCCCCCCTGCGGTACGCCATGCTGCGCTCCGGCCCGGTCTACGCCCGGGCTGCCGAGGCCGAGCGGCGGCTGGGCGTGCGGCGGATCGTCGCGCCCGTCGACGCCCTGCACGACGACGGGGAGCACGTCACGGTATGCGCCGGCGGCGGCGACGGGCCGGCCGTCCGCGCGACCTGGGTGCTGGACTCCCGGCCCCGGCCGCCCCGGCGACCCGGGCGCACCAACTGGCTCCAGCACTTCCGGGGCTGGTGGCTGGAGTCCGCCGTGCCGGTCTTCGACCCGGCCCGCGCCGTCCTGATGGACTTCCGCACCCCGCAGCCCGCCCGGGGCGTGTCGTTCGGGTACGTCCTGCCGGTCAGCGACCGGTACGCCCTGGTGGAGTACACCGAGTTCGGCCCCGACCTGCTCACCGACGCCGGTTACGACGCGGCGCTGGCCGGCTACCGGGACCTGCTCGGCCTCGACCCGGCCCGGCTGCGGGTCCGGGAGGTGGAGAACGGGGTGATCCCGATGACCGACGGCCCGTTCGAGGCCCGGCCCTCGCCCCGGGTGGTCCGACTCGGCACGGCCGGCGGGGCCACCCGACCCTCCACCGGCTTCACGTTCTCCGCCATGCACCGCCAGGCCGAGCAGGTCGCCCGGGCCCTCGCGGCCGGCCGCCCGCCGGTGCCCGCTGCCGCGTACCCCCGTCGGCACCGCTGGATGGACGCGGTCGCGCTCCGGGCGCTGGACGGCGGCGGCGTCGGCGGGCCCGACTTCTTCGGCCGGCTCTTCGACCGCAACCCCGCCGAGCGGGTGCTGCGGTTCCTCGACGGCGCGACCACCCCGGCGGAGGAGGTGGCGCTGATGGGCACCACCCGGCTGCGGCCGATGGTCGCCGCCACCGCCGGGGACGCCGTGGCCCGGCTCCGCGACCGCGTCGACCCGACCCGGCGGGCGGCGACCTGGGCGGTCCCGCGACCGGTGGTCGGCGACCGGGCCGACGCCGACGGCTGAGCCGCCTCAGGCGGCGCAGTGGAAGGTCGGGAAGGTCGTCCACGCCGCGCCGCCGCCCGACGGCGGGGGAGGCCGTGCGGATTCGGTAGGTTGCCGGCATGGTGGACGAGACGGCCGGCAGGGTCGTGCAGATCTGGACCGACGGGGCGTGCAGCGGCAACCCCGGCCCCGGCGGGTGGGGCGTGGTGCTGCGCTACGGCGCGCACGAGCGGGAACTGTGCGGCGGCGAGGCGACCCCGACCACCAACAACCGGATGGAGCTGATGGCGGCCATCCAGGCCCTGGAGAGCCTGACCCGGTCGGTCACCGTCGAGCTGTACACCGACAGCACGTACGTGCGCAACGGCATCACCAGCTGGCTGGCCTCGTGGAAGCGCAACGGCTGGCGGACCGCCGCGAAGCAGCCGGTCAAGAACGCCGACCTGTGGCAGCGGTTGGAGGCCGCGTGCGCCCGGCACGAGGTCACCTGGCTGTGGGTGAAGGGGCACAACGGCCACCCGGAGAACGAGCGCGCCGACGCGCTGGCCAACCGGGGCATGACCGAGGCCCGCGCGTCGGCGGTGCCCGCCGGCCGCTGATCGGACCGGCGGGCGGGCCGGCGCTCAGGTCACTCGGTGCGGCTCGGGTCGGTGGTGCCGGAGACGGCGTCCACGTCGTAGCCGGCGCGGCTGACCTCCCGGGCCGACCGCCGGTCTTCGGCGGGCAGGTCGGCGAAGTCGTCGCCGGTGTCGTCGGTGCTGCGCAGGGACTCGCCCGGCGGACACAGCGACGCCTGCATGGCGGTGGCGCCGTCCGGCTCGTCGGTGGCGGCCCGGTCGGTACGGTTCTGATCGGTCATGCCGCTCTCCTGCCCCCGTGGCCTGCCCGCAAACGTGCCCCGCGGTGCTCAGCGAGCCGCGTCCGGGTGGCCTGCCCGCAAACGTGCTCCGCGGTGCTCAGCGAGCCGCGTCCGGGTGGCCCGGCATGCCGGAGCCGCCGCTGGAACTGCCCGACGCGCCGCCCGCCATGCCCGACCCGTCGTCCTCGGTGACGATGTCGGGCTTCGTCGTCGTGTCGTCCGGCGCCGGGACGTCGGTGTCTGCCTCGACCTGCACCAGCCGGGCCTGGCCGGCCTCGTCCTCGGCGTGCGCCGGATCGACCGGCAGCTCCCCGTCGCGCGCCCGATACCCCACCACTGCCTCCCCGTGCCGTCGCACCGCCGCGTTCCGCCGAT
>NZ_WAAS01000282.1:0-7776 GCF_008806585.1 Micromonospora sp. AMSO12t | reverse complement strand
CGGGCTGCCCTACAACCTCGGCCTGGGCGTGCCGGCAACCCGCGGCGCGTTCGTCGGCGTGTCCGGCGGGCTGTTGGAGCGGCGGCCGTGCCCGCCGAACGCCGCCACGATCAGGCCGAGGTTGTAGGGCAGCCCGAGCAGGAGCAGGGCCAGCGCCCCGGCGGAGACCGCCGCCGTCCAGACCTTCCAGCCGACCAGCGCCGAGGCGAGCACGACCAGGAAGACCGCGGTCATCGGGAAGTCCAGGCCGGAGCGCAGCCGCTCCGGCAGCAGGTGCCCCGCGATCATGCCGACCACGGTGGCGATCGCCCAGTTGACGTACATGACCGCGGAGGCGCCGAAGTAGAACATGCTCTTGCGCCGGGCCGGCTCGTCGCCCTTGATCCGGTCGAAGGCCACGAAGAACACCGCGTCGATCAGGCCGAAGCCCAGCAGTAGCCGCCACCGCTGCGGCAACTCGCGCACGTGCGGCGCGAGCAGCGTGGAGTAGATGAGCATCCGCAGGCTGAGGATCAGCGTCGTCAGGACGATGACCGGCCAGGCCGCCCCCTCCGAGATCAGCTTGAAGCCGATGAACTGGGCGGTCCCGGAGTTGACCACCATGGCCAGGCCGAACGTCTCCAGGTAGGACAGGCCGGCGGCCAGGCCGAGGGTGCCGCCGATCACGCCCAGCGGAAAGGCGGAGAGCAGGAACGGCACCATCGAGCGGGCGCCGGCGACGAACTCGTCCCGCGTGGTCGGCGTACGGTCAGACATGGTTCTCCCCAGGACGGCGGGCGGACGGTACGGCGGCGGCCGCCGGCGGCGCGCCCGGTCCCGTCGCGCCGACGATAGCGGCCACCTCGGCCGCGCGGGTGCGGCAGAAGTAGTGCCCGCCCCCGTCGATCTCCCTCAACTCCACGTCGGCGGCGATCCGCCGCCACGCCTCGTGCGCCGCGCCCGGCCCGGCCGTCAGCGGGTCGTCGGCGGCCACGACCACCGTGACCGGCACCGGCAGCGGCTCCCCCACCCGGTCCCGCAGGTAGCGGTGCGAGCCGACGGCGTCGTGCCGGAAGGCGGCGACCAGGGCGTCGACGTGCCCCGCGTCCAGGCCGTCCAGCTCGGTGAAGCCGGTCTGGTCCACCAGCCAGCCCACCACGTCCGCCGGCGCCATCCCGGTGACCTCCGCGATGCTGGCGTCGATCTCCTCCGGCCCGCGCAGCAGCTTGCCGCCGAGGAAGAGCCGCTCGGGTGGCCGGCCGGCGGCGGCGAGCAGCCGGGTGACCTCGATCGCCGCCGCCGCGCCGACGCAGTGCCCCCAGACCAGCACCGGCCGGCCGCCCAGCTCCCCGATCTCGGCGGCCACCCGGCGGGTCAGCTCCGGCAGGTCCAGCAGCGGCTCGGGCCGGCTGACGTCGTGCCCCGGCAGCGCCACGGCGTGCACCGCGATCCGGTGCGGGGCCAGCGCCTCGGCCAGCGGTCGGAACGCGAGCGGGCTGCCCGCCGCGTACGGGAAGCAGACCAGGACCCGGTCGTGGGCGGCGTCCGGCGGGGACAGCGGTTGCAGCAGCCGGTCCTCCGGCGCGGCGTCCGCCTCGACGGCGCGGGCCAGCGGGC
Organism: Micromonospora sp. AMSO12t; assembly: GCF_008806585.1. NCBI lineage: Bacteria > Bacillati > Actinomycetota > Actinomycetes > Micromonosporales > Micromonosporaceae > Micromonospora > Micromonospora sp. AMSO12t. The sequence goes on along the minus strand of NZ_WAAS01000282.1, from coordinate 6,180 downwards.
CGAGCGTGGAGGTGGTCATCAGCTGCCGCAGGGTGACCAGGGGCCGTAGCGCGGCGATCACCCGCATCGCGGCGAGCGAGTTGCCGCCCAGGTCGAAGAAGTTGTCCTCCTCGGCGATCCCGGCCAGCGGCACGTCGAGCGCCCGCGCCCACGCCTCGGCGATCCGCCGGGCGGCCGGCGTGCCCGGCGCGGTCCGCCCCGCCGGCTCCGTCGGCCGGCGCTTCGCCGGGGCGGTCCGGTCGAAGCGGCGCCGGGTCGGGGTGACCCGGGGCTCGGGCAGGCCGGGCCGCAGCCCGGCGTGGGCGCGCTCCGGGTCGGTCGCCAGCTCCGCCAGCACCCGCCGGTACACCTCGCCGATGCCCGCCGCCTGCTCCGGCGTGAAGGCCGCCGAATGGTAGTGCAGGCTCAGCCGGACCCGGTCGGTGAAGAAGTCCCGCATGAACTCGGCACGCAGCGCGAACTCCGTCTCCGTGCTCACCTGCACGTCGAGCAGGTCGAAGCCGGGCAGCTCGCGCAGCTGCTTGAGCAGGTAGAAGTGGGTGTAGTTGAAGACGGTCTCGAAGAGCAGGTCGGTGGTGCCGGCGTCCGCCTTCATCTGCGCCATCGGGTAGCGCCGGTGGGGCAGCAGGTCCGCCTCCGCGCGGTACACCGCCCGGACCAGGTCGGCCCAGGAGCCGCCGCCGAGGTCCACCCGCATCGGCACGGTGTTGAGGAACAACCCCAGCGCCCCGGTGGCGCCCTCCGCCTCCGGCCGGCCGCTCTGCTCGTACCCGGTGACGACCTCGGTGTCCCCGGCGAGCGCGCCGACCACCTTGACGTGCGCGGCCAGCAGCACGGTCTTCAGCGGCACCGCCAACCGGTCGGCCGCGCGCAGCAGCCGCTCGGAGAGCGCGTCGTCGATCTCCACCTCGTGGAAGACGACGGTCCGCTCGGCCGGCGTCTCCGGCGGCTGCCACCGGGGCAGCTCGGTGACCCCGCCCGCGGCGAGGACGCCACGCCAGAAGTCGCGGTCCGCCGCCGACTCCAGCGCCCGGCGTTCCAGCCCGATGTAGTCGCGGAAGTGGTTCTCGGCCGGCCCCTCGTCCGGTCGGTCCCCGGCCAGCAGCCGGTAGTAGGTGTCGAAGAGCTGGGTGTGCAGCAGGGTGATGCTCCAGCCGTCCAGCGCCGAGTTGTGCTGGCTGACGCTGTAGCGGTAGAGCTCGTCGCCGAGGACGTGCACGTGGATGCGGACCAGACCCGGCTCCTGCCAGCGGAACCGGTACGACTGCTCGCGCGCGTGCCAGTCGGCGTGCCAGCGCTCCTGCTCGGCCGGGTCGCGGTCGCGCAGGTCCACCACCCACAGCGGGCTCGGCGCGTCGGCGTGCACGAGTTGCAGGTACTCGCCGAAGCCGGTCAGGTGGTAGCTGGTCCGGAAGATCGGGTGCCGCGCGACGAGGATCCGCACCGCCTCGGTGAACGTCGCCTCGTCGAAGGGCGCGTTGATGAGGAAGCTGATGATGTCGTGGTACTGGGCGGCGCCCCGGGACAGCTCGTTCTCGTAGATCAGCCCCGCCTGGAGCTGCCCGAGCGGGTACGCGTCGACCACCCCGTCCGGCAGCAGGGCCCGGTCCGCCGCGTCGAGCAGGGCGAACGGCGGGTGCGTCACCGCCCGTTCCGCGCCCGGCGGGCCGGCCGCGAGCAGCGCCGCGATCGTCGGGTGGCGGAACAACTGCTGGAACGTGAGGTCCACCCCGGCGGCGTGCGCCCGGGCCAGCACGGTGACGAAGTGGATCGAGTTGCCGCCGATGGCGAAGAAGTTGTCCTCCACGCCGACCCGGTCGAGACCCAGCACCTCGGCCCAGATGTCGGCGAGGATCCGCTCGGGCCCGGTGCGCGGCGCCACGTACGGCCGCTCGGGCGCGGCCGGCTCGGGCAGCGCCCGCCGGTCCAGCTTGCCGCTGCCCGACAGCGGGAACTCCGCCAGCTCGACCACCCGGGCGGGGACCAGGTAGCCCGGCAGCAGGGTGCCCAGGTGGGCGGTGAGCGTCGCCTCGCCCACCGGCTCGTCGGCGACCACGTAGCCGATCAGGTTGCCGTCGCGGGCCACCACCACCGCGTCCTTGACGGCCGGGTGCCCGCGCAGCGCCTCCTCCACCTCGCCCAGCTCGACGCGGTAGCCGCGTACCTTCACCTGGTGGTCGAGGCGGCCGAGGTAGTCGAGCGTGCCGTCGGGCAGCAGCCGGGCCAGGTCGCCCGTGCGGTACACCCGCTCCTCGCCCACCTCCGGCGCGGCGACGAAGCGGTCCCGGGTCAGCTCCGGGCGGTTGAGGTAGCCCCGGGCGAGCTGCACCCCGGCGACGCACAACTCCCCCGGCACCCCCACCGGCTGGGGGCGCAGCCGCTCGTCGAGCACGTACAGGCGGGTGTTGTCCACGGGCCGGCCGATCGGCACCCGCTCCCGGCCGGGCCGGCAGCGGTGGTGGGTGACGTCGACGGTGGCCTCGGTGGGCCCGTACAGGTTGACCAGCGTCGCGCCGGGCAGCAGCTCCGCGAGCCGGTCCACCTGCCGGGGACCGAGCGCCTCGCCGCTGGCGAAGACCTGCCGCAGGCTCGCCAGCCGGCCGGTGTCGGCGGTGCCGAGGTAGTCGAGGAACGCGCCCAGCATCGACGGCACGAAGTGCGCGGTGGTGACGCCGTGCGCCTCGACCGCCCCGATGATGGCCTCCGGGTCGCGCTCCGCGCCGGCGGGAAGCAGGCAGACGGAGGCGCCCTCGCGGGCCCACCAGAACAGCTCCCACACCGACACGTCGAAGGTGGTGGGCGTCTTGTGCAGGATCACGTCGGCGGGGCCGATCGGGTACAGCCGCTGCATCCAGGCCAGCCGGTTGGCCAGCGAGCGGTGCTCGATCATCGCGCCCTTCGGGGCGCCGGTCGAGCCGGAGGTGTAGATGACGTACGCGAGGTCCCGCCCGTGGCGCGGCGCGTCGGGGCCGGGCGACCCGACGGCGGCGGGCACCGGGCCGGCCGTCGGCAGCGGGAGCACCGGCACGCCGTGCGGGACCCGCGCCGGGTCGGCGGCGAGCACCACGGCGGCCCCGCTGTCGTCGAGCAGGTAGGCGACGCGCGCCGCCGGGTAACCGGGGTCGACCGGCAGATAGGCACCGCCGGCCCGCAGGGTGGCCAGGATCGCCACCAACTGCTCGCGGGAGCGCTCGGCGAGCACGCCGACGATCGACTCCGCGCCCACCCCGGCGCCGCGCAGCCGCTCGGCGTACGCGGCCACCCGGGCCTCCAGTTCCGCGTACGTCCAACTGCCGGCCGCGGTGCGGACGGCGACGGCGTCCGGGCGGGCGCCGGCCCACCGGGCGACCCACTCGTCCGGCCGGCCGGCCGGGTCCTGGCCGACGCCGGTGTCGTTGACCTCCCGGAGCACGTCCCGGTCGCCGTCGGTCAGCAGGCTCAGGTCCGTCACCGGCGCGTCCGGCTCCGCCAGGGCCCGACCCAGCAACAGCGCCAGGTGGGCGCCGATCCGCTCGGCCGTGGCGCCGTCGTAGCGGCGGGCGTCGTGGTGGACCGTCACCTCGACGGCGCCGAGGGCGAAGAACACCCCGGCCCCGGCGCCGTCCGGGGCGCCGCCCCCCACCGCCACGTCGACGAGCGGGTGCGGGCCGGGACCGGCGTCCGCGGCCAGTTCCTCGGCGAGCAACTCGACCGGGTAGTCGGCGTGGCGCGCCGCCTCGGGCACCGCCGTTCGCAACTGCCCGACCAGGTCGCGGTAGCTGCTCTCCGCCGCACAGCGCACCCGCAACGGCAGCATCCCGGCCAACTGCCCCGGCTCGCCCGGACGGCCGACGAGCATGTCGTCGGCGCCGGTGTAGCGGCGCAGCAGGGCGGCCACCGCGGCCGTCACCAGGACCTGGCGGGCGTCCTCGCCGCCCCGGCCGGCCCGGGCGAGCCGGTCGATGACCGCCTCGTCGAGCGGCACGGTGACGGCCGCCGGCTCGGGCGGGGCGCCGGGCGCCGGGGTGCGGTCGGCGGGGAAGCCGACCGGGTCGGCGCCGGAGCCGAGCACGGCACGCCAGTGGCGGGCGTGCTCCGGGCGGCGCGCCGCGGCGATCTTGAGCTGGCCCCGCGTCATCAGCGACTGCATGATCTCTCCGGCTCACAACTCGATGTCGATGGTGGAGGGTGCCCCGGCGGCGACCCGGCGGGCCCCGGTCAGCTCGCCGACCGGCACCCCGGGGTCGGTCAGGACGGTGTCGGCGATCTCCAGCCAGAGGTCGGCGAAGGCCCGCACCGTCCCGGGCAGGAACAGCCCGGCGTCGTACGCCCAGTGCACGCGCAGCGAGTCCGCGCGCTCGTAGACCTGCATGTCCAGGTCGAACATGGCCTGGCCGGTGGGCGCGACGGCCAACTCGACCCGCCGCCCCAGGAAGTCGGCGGCGGCCACCTCGGCGTGCTGCATCGCGAACAGCGTGTCGAAGAGCGGATGCCGGTCCTGGTCGCGGACCGGCAGCACCTCGGCGACCAGCGTGTCGAACGGGTAGTCCTGGTGGGCGAACGCGTCGACCACGTCGTGCGCCACCTCGGTCAGCAACTCCCGGAAGGTGGCCTCCGGCCGCACCCGGTGCCGCAGGCAGACCGTGTTGACCAGCATCCCCATGGTCGCGTCCAGGCCCGGGGCGCCGCGACCGGCCACCGGGGTGCCCACCGTGACGTCGGTCCCGCCGGTCGCCGCGGCGAGGAAGGTCGCGTAGCAGGCGAGCAGCACCTGAAACAGGGTCACGCCCTCGCGCCGGGCCAGCGCCCGCAGGGCGGCGGTCCGCTCCGCCCCGACGTCGAACTCGACCGTGCCGGCCCGCGCCGTCGCCGGGCGGCCGATCAGCCGCGCCGCGTCGGTGGGCAGCCGCAGGGGCGCCGGCGGCTCGGCGAAGCGCCGCCGCCAGTAGTCGCCCCCGGGCGGCTCCCCGGCCGTGGCCCACACCGCGTAGTCGGCGTACTGGGCGGGAACCGGCGGTGGTTCGCCGCCGGCGTAGACGATGTCGACCTCGCGCAGCAGCAACGCCAGGGAGAGGCCGTCGGTGACGATGTGGTGCAGGTCCAGCGCCAGCACCGGGCCGTCGCCGGTACGCCGCAGGGCGGCCCGCAGCAGCGGCGGGGCGGCCAGGTCGAACGGCTCGACCGGCAGCGTCCCGGTGCCCTCGATCCCCGGCAGGTCGAACGGGACAGCCGGCAGCACCCGCTGCACCGGCCGGCCCGCCTCGGTGCCGAAGGCGGTGCGGAGGATGTCGTGCCGGGCGATGACGGCGCGGAACGCGTCCGCCAGCCGGGCGCGGTCGACGTCCGCCGGCAGCGGCACCAGCAGCGGCAGGTTGTAGGTCACCGACGCGGGGTCGCGGGACTGGGCGAGGAAGACGCGGCGCTGCTGCGGGGAGAGCGGGTAGGCGTCCGCCGCCTCGGCGCGGGGCAGCGGCACGGCCGCCCGGGCCCGGCCGATCTCCTCGGCGAGACCGGCCACCGTCGGGTGGCGCAGCACCGCCGCGAGGGAGACGCCCACCCCGAGGGCCCGCTGCGCCTCGACGGCCAGTCCCGTCGCGGCGAGCGAGTCGCCGCCGGCGGCGTAGAAGTCGTCGAGCACGCCCAGCTTCGGCACGCCGAGCAGGCGTTCCGCGATGCGCACCAGGACGCGCTCGGTGTCGTCGCGCGGCGGCAGGTACGCCCCGAACCGGTCGTCCGGCTCCACCAGGTCGGCGGGATCGAGGGAGTCGACCTGCACGATGTGCCGGGGCAGGTCGGCGTCGGGCAGTTCCCGGGCGAGCAGGCCGCGCAGGTGCAGCGGGTCGAGGTAGTCCTCGGCCACCACGTACGCGCAGCCGCCCTTGACGGCCACCTCGCGTACCTGGGGCCAGAGGCGGGTCAGCGTGTCGACGTCGGCCATCACCGCTCCGTACCGGTCGCGCCGACCAGGGCGCGCACCGTGGGGTGCACGTACAGGTGGCGGGGGGTGAACTCGCCGAGGCCCTGCGCGCGCAGTTCACGCAGCAGCCGCAACGCGAGCAGGGAGTTGCCGCCGAGGTCGAAGAAGTTGTCCTCCGGCCCCACCTCGGCGCCGAGCACCCGCTCCCAGACCACCCGGATCCGCTCGGCGCGGCCGGGTCCCGCCCCGGGGTCGGCGGGTTCCCGGGGGGCGGGCCTGTCCCT
>NZ_WAAS01000281.1:0-7827 GCF_008806585.1 Micromonospora sp. AMSO12t | reverse complement strand
GGGAGCGGTCCCGAGCGCCGGGGCTCAGCCGCCCTCACGGCGGCGTTGGTTCGGGGCCAGCCGCTCGGCCGGCATCGTCGCGTCGGAGGACTCGCGGTCGGGCTCGGTGCTGCGCCGCCCGCCCGGCGCCGCCGGGATCGCCGACTCCGTGACCGACCCGGGCGACGCCTCGGCGAGGTCCCACTCGATGAGGTCGACCTCCCGGACGGCGCCCCCGTCGACCGGCACCCGGAAGGTGCGCAGCTGGCTGGGACCGAAGTCGGCCTCGATGGCCCGCCCGAGCACCGGCAGGTCGATGCGGACCCGGCCCGGCCGGCCGGTGGTCTCCACCGCCCGGACGACCAGGTCCGGGGCGGATCCGCCGTCCTCGTAGCCCTTCACGGCGGTCACCATCACCTGGTCACCGCCGTCGGACAGGTAGCTCTGCTGGGCGGGCAGCGGACCCCGGTGGAAGCTCTCCAACATGGCCCGGACCGGCGCGCCCAGCTCGGCCGCCCGCCGGAACAGGCCGGCCTGCCGCCAGTCGCCCCCGTGCGGCACGAGCAGATAGCGGAAGGACTGGATCCCCTGGTCCTGGTACGAGTAGAAGCCGTCCGGATCGAGCTGGCGCGGATCGTGCCAGGAGTAGACGGGGCTGCGGACGGCCGTGATGCCGATGCTCGGGGTGTCCCCGTCGGGATCGCCGGGCGAGACGTCGTACCCGTGCTTGGCGTTGTTGACCACCGCGAGCCCGGCGGGCCGGCCGTCCACCGTGCCGCTGACGTCCACCCACGACTGGGCGGGGTTCTCCCCGCCGTCGACCGGCTGCCCGATGGACCCGAACGGGATCTCGTAGGTGGCGACCGGGTCGCTCACGGCCGTCGGGAAGCAGAGCTTGAGCAGGTGGGCCTGCTCCCGCCAGTCGAGGGTCACCCGGACCTCGACGTGGTCGTCGCGGTGCCCGAGGATGAACTCCTCCACCATCGTGGAACGGTTCCATGCCCGCTCCACCCGCAGCCGGGCGCGCAGCGGCCCCGCCTCGCGCAGGGTGACGCGGCTGGTCCGCATGGGAGCCCCGGGCCACCGGTACGAGACGACCCGGTGGCCCCAGGTGTCCGTCGGGTCCTGGCAGATCTGGGTGTGCTCGCCCCGGGCGCCGGCCACCAGGTCCACCCCGGTCCGCTTGTCGAGCAGCCCGCGCAGCCATCCCGTCTCCGGGTCGATCTCCACCCGGAGCAGGTCGTTCTCCAGGACCGTGTCGGTGGCCCGCAGGTTGCCCGCCTGCCGCTCACCGGCCTGCGTGTCCGCCGGCGCGGCACCGGACCGCAGCCGGTAGAGCCGGTAGCCCAGCGGCGGCAGTACCGCCTCGAACACCGTCGCCCCGCGTCCCTTGTCGTCGGTGGTGGCCACCGACTGGGTCCGCTGGGCGAGCGTCAGGCGGTCGTCGGCGTCCACCACGTGCACCCCGGTGGGCTGGGTGCCGTACTGGAGTTCCACCTGCGCCGTCACCGGCCACGGGTGGGGATTGAAGACCAGGACGGGCTGGGTGCCCTCGGCCAGCGGGATGTCGACGTGCCGGGCGATCACGTTGTGCGTACGCGTGATGATCCGCTTGGCGACCGCCACCGCCTCGCCGAGCTGGTCGCGGGCGTCGTCGTACGCGCTCTCGATCGCGGAGCCGGGCAGGACGTCGTGGAACTGGTTGAACAGGATCTGCCGCCAGGCCCGGCCGAGGTCGTCGGTGGGGTAGTCCAGCCCGAACAGCGTCGAGCCGAGCACCGCCCACCGCTCCGCGGACAGGATCGCGGCCTGCGCGCGGCGCTGCCAGAGCTTGATCCCGGAATGCGCCGAGTAGCAGCCCGGGGCGTGCATCTGCAGGTCGTCCCGCCAGACCGGCAGCTTCGCCAGCCCCTCCTCGCCCTGGTTCTTGGCGAACTCGTCGAAGTAGCGGGCCGGCGAGGAGATGACCATCCGGCCGAACGAGCCCATCCGGTCGTAGCGGTGGATGGACTCGATGTTGGCCCGGGTGGGCCCGCCGCCGTGGTTCCCGACGCCGAAGTAGATCATCATGTCGCCCAGGCCGTGGTCGAGCACGCCGAGCGACTTGTCGGTCTGCCCCGCCACGTCACCCGGCGGGCTGCAGTACTCGAACGGGATCCGGTAGGCGAGCACGCGGGAACCGTCGGGCGACTCCCACCAGAAGGCGGTGCCGGTCAGGTGGGACTCGTGCGGGCCGGGCCGCAGGAAGCAGTACGCGTGCATGCCCTGGCCGCGCAGGATCTGCGGCAGCATGCCGTGGTGCCCGAACGGGTCGACGTTCATGCCGACCGTGGCGGTGACCCCGAACTTCTCCTTGAGATAGCGCTGGCCGTACAGCCCCTGCCGGACGAACGACTCGCCCGAGGGCATGTTGCAGTCCGGCTCCACCCACCAGCCGCCGACCATCTGCCAGCGGCCCTCGGCGACCCGTTCCCGGATCCGGGCGAACAGTTCGGGGTCGGACTCCTCCACCCAGCTCAGCAGCACCACCTGGTTGCAGGTGAACACGAAGTCCGGATACTCCTCCATCCGGTGGATCGCCGACCAGAAGGTGGCCCGGGTCTCCTGGTAGCCCTCCTGCCACGGCCACAGCCAGACCGGATCGAGGTGGGCGTTGCCGATCATGTGCAGGGTGCGTTGCGGCGTCGCCGCCGGGCGGCGCGCGGGGTGCAGGCCGGGCGGCTGGTCGCCGGAGGGGGCGTTGGCGACCGGCGCCGTCGGGCGTCCGGTGGTGGCCTCCGCCGCCGTCCGCTGCCGGGGCGGCTCCGCCGTCGGGCCCGACGGCGGTTCCATCGGCGTGGTGCCGGTGCCGTCGCGGTGGTCGGGCTCGGTCACGCCGTGGGCTCCTCGCCGGCGGCCCACGCGTCGACCATCTCGCTGATCACGTGCAGCATCAGGGTGTGCATCTCCTGGATCCGCTGGGTGCTCTTGCTGGGCACGAGCAGGGCGTGGTCGGCGTGGATGCGGGCCGGACCGCCGTCGCCGCCGGCGAACAGCACCGTCGTCGCGCCGCCGGCCTGCCCGGCGGCGAGGGCCGCCACGACGTTGGGGGACCGCCCCGAGGTGGTGAAGGCGATGACCACGTCGTCCGGGCGGGCGAGCGCGCGCACCTGGCGGGAGAAGACGTCCTCGTACGAGTAGTCGTTGGCGATACAGGTCATCACGCTGGCGTCGGTGCTCAGGGTCACCGCGGGCAGTGGCCTGCGGTCGCGCTTGTAGTGGCCGATGAGCTCGCCGGCGAGGTGCTGCGCGTCCGCGGCGCTGCCACCGTTGCCGAGGGTGTAGACGACGCCGCCGCGGGCGAGCCGGTCGCAGACGAGCTCGCCCACCGTCCGGATGTCGTCGGCCAGCGTGGTGGTCGCCTCGGCGACGGCCACGTGGTCGTCCAGTTGGGTCTTCAACCAGTCAGACATGTGCTCGCTCCACTCGCAGGTTCCGGGTCAGCCCGCCGGCCGGATCGGCCTCGGCGAGCAGGTCGTGGCCGATGGCTCCGGCGCCCACCACGCAGACCAGGTCGCCGAGTTCGGCCGGGACGACGCGGGCGGCGCGGGCGGCCGGCGCCATGGCCTCCCGCGCCACGAGGGCGCGGACCGGGTCGATCAGCATGGCTCCGGCCCGGGTGACGCCGCCGCCCAGCACCACCATGTCGGGTTCGAACGCGTTCACGAGGTCGGTGACCGCCGCACCGAGCAGGTCGACGGTCTCGGTCCACACCCGCACGGCGAGCGGGTCGCCGGCGGCGGCCGCCGCCGAGACGTCCGCGGCGGTCAGCCTGGGCAGCGCCGACATCGACGAGGCCGCGCCACCGGCCAGGGCCTCGCGGGCGCGCTGGGCGATCGACGTGCCGGAGGCGTACGCCTCGACGCAGCCTCGCCGTCCGCAGCCGCATCGCCGGCCGCCCCGGTGCACGGTCAGGTGCCCGAACTCCCCGCCGTTGCCGGCGGCGCCGCGGTGCGGGGTGCCGTTGATGACGGCGCCGCCGCCGACTCCGGTCGAGACGGTCAGGTAGAGCATGGTGGTGGTGCCCCGGCCGGCGCCGAACCGGTATTCGGCGATGGCGCCGACGGTTGCGTCGTTCTGCAGCGCGAACGGCACCCCGAACGCGTCCGCCGCGAGCGGCCCGATGGGCACGTCCGTCCAGCCGGGCAGGTGCGGTGGCGACAGCAGCCTGCCGGACGGCGCGTCCAACGGTCCGCCGCAGGCGATGCCCACCGCCCGGACGGGGCCGACGCCGGCGAGTTCGACGGCGCGGCGGCCCATCTCGAAGAGCCGCCGTGTCACGACGCGCCAGCCGTCCTCCCGGCGGGTGGGCTCCACCACCAGGCCGTGGCTGGAGCCGTCGGCCGTCACCACGCCCACGGCCAGCTTCGTGCCGCCGATGTCGAGGGCCAGAACCGGGCCCGGGCTGCCGGCGGGCGGCAGGGCGAACGGGTCAGGGTCGGTCATGGGAGTCCTCTCGGTCGGCCCCGGGGGGTGGTGCAGCGGGATGCCTGCGGGGTCTCCCGGGGCGGCCGTCGGAAGGCCGGCGGTCTATGGGATCGATCCCAGACAGAGCCTAGGAGTGAGCCCGGACATCGTCAAGCAAGGGCAGCCGGGTGATGCTACGGCGCGTGGGCGGGATGCGGCGGCACGTGTTCGTCAGCAGTGCCGGGTGACGGAGCCGGCGCGTGCGCGCCGGTGCGGTCGGGCCGGCGCGTCGCCGCCCCGGTCAGCGCGTCCGGGGCGGGGCCGTCGAGCCGCGGGAGGTGACCGTGGCCGAGAGCAGCACGGTCCGCACCGGCGCGTGCGGCGACTGGATGCGCTCGAAGAGCTGGGAGATGGCCGCCTCGCCGAGGGCCACCGGATCCTGCGCCACGGCGGTCACTCCGGGCTGGACCAGGCTCATCCACGAGACGTCGTCGAACGACACCAGGCTGAGCTGATCGGGGATGGTGAGGTTGAGTTCGGTCGCGGCCCGCCACACGGCCTCGGCCAGGACGTTGTTGGCGGCGAACACGGCGGTCGGCGGCTCCGGCCGGCTGAGCAGCTTGTGTGCCTCGATCCGGGCGGCGTCGACGTCCCAGCCGGCGCTGACCACCAGCGAGTCGTCGAAGGGCACGCCGGCCGCCGCGAACGCCGCCCGGTAGCCGGCGAGCCGGTCCCGGCCGGTGGTCCAGTGCATCTCGTCGATCACCATCGCGATGCGCCGGTGGCCGAGGTCCAGCAGCTGCGAGGTGACCTGCCGGGCGGCACTGCTGTTGTCGACCATCACGGCGTCGCAGGCGCCCAGCGAGAACTGGCGGTCCACCTCCACCACCGGGATCCGCTGCCGCGCCAGGTAGGTGCTGATCTCCGCCGACACAGGAGTGACGATGACCCCGGCCACCCGCAGGGCCACGAACGCCTCGGCCGCCTCCGCCTCGACCTCCGGGGAACCGCCGTCGTCGGCCAGCATCATCGTGTACTGCCGCTTGCGGGCCTGCTGGCTGATGCCGGCCGCGAGCCCGGCGTAGAACGGGTTGTTCAGGTCCGACACCAGCACGCCGATCGACTGGCTGGCCTGCTGCCGCAGGTGCCGGGCGGTCGCGTCGGGCACGTAGCCGAGGCTGCGGGCGACCTCCCGGACCCGGTCGCGCACCGCCGGTGCGACGTACCCGCGACCGGTCAACGCCCGGGAGGCGGTCGACCGGGACACCCCTGCCGTCTCGGCGACCTCCCTGATGGTAGGCCGACGTGCCGGAGGGAACCCGTCGGGCACCGTCAGCCCACTCTTCATTCGGCCACCCGTCCCGCTTCCGTCACGTCGACCCAGCTTCTGTCACGTCCACCAGTGCCTCCGCGTGCTGACCCAGGTGGAGATCGCCGATGCTCACATCGACGGCCATCCGGGCCCGTCGTCGCGCCGGCCCTGTCAGCGTCACCTCGACCTCTATCTCCCCCCGCCCGAGCGGGGGCAACGAGATCGCCGCGACGTCCGGCACAGCGACCCAGCCTACCGGCAGCACAAGACATACCACGGCTTTCTCGACGGAGGGTCGTGGGTTGCTCACGCTGACGACGAAGCGGGCGACCGTGCCAGTCTGCGCCCGCGAGTAGTACGGCGCAATTCGGGCGAGTACGCCGTCCGCGACGACCTCGCCCTCGTCCAGCGGCAGCAGGTCCTGGTGGACCCGGACGAGTTCGTCGCCCGCCTCGGTCAACAGCTCCAGGTAGTCGTCGGTGACCCAGCGCGGCGCCCAGTGCCCCGAGACCATCAGCCCCGGGCCGACCCGGCGGTACAGCTCGGCGCTCGCCCGGTAGTCGCCGATGCGGAAGCGGTTGCGGTACTGGTAGTTCAGGACCTCGCGGGGGCCGCCCCGCACTCCCGAGCCGACCTGTTGGTCGCTGGTGACCAGCACGGTCACCCCGTCCACCACGAACTCGTACGCCGCCGCGTAGAGGGTGTGGCCGGGCAGTTCGTGGACCATGATCTCGTACTCGTGCCAGGTGAAGATCTCGCCCAGGGGGAGCCGCCGGTCCACCGGGATCGGGTCGTACCAGGTGCACGGCAGGTCCTCGACCATGGGCGCCTCGAGGATCCCGGCCACGTTCTCCGGCGCCCAGATCTCGGTGCCCGCCACGTCCCGCAGCAGATTCATGCCGGCGACGTGGTCGTCGTGGTAGTGGGTCGGCAGGGCCACCTCGATCGACGTGACGCCGTGGTTGCGCCGCAGCGCCGGCAGGGAGGCCAGCCAGGGGCGGCGCGACGCCCGGTCGGTGCCCGAGGGCAGGCCGGTGGTCATGTCGTAGCCGTAGTCGATCACGAGCGCCGCGCCCGTCTCCGACAGCAGGACGTAGCTGCACGAGTTGCTGGTCCGGTTCAGCAGCAGGTGCTCGGTGAGCGCGGTGAACGGGTTGTCCAGCCGGTCCCGCAGGTCCCAGGGGTACGGGCGGCGCGAGTCGACGTACTGGCCCATCCGGGTGGCGAGCAGGCCCAGGGCCGCCCGCGGCTCGTCCATCGGCTCGCCGTGCGAGGGCAGCAGCAGGTCGAGGTCGCGCTCCATGAGCTGGTAGCAGCTCAGCACGGTCATCGCCGGACCCTCGTTGTCGGTGTACGACCACTGCGTGGCGGCCAGCGACCAGACCTTCCCGGGGGCGTAGAGCAGGTCGCCGGTGAACGCGAGGCGACGGCCGTCGCGCTCGACGAGGTAGGTCACCGACCCGGTGGTGTGGCCGGGCGTGGGCACCACCTCGACGGTGGTTCCCGCGTACGTGCGGCGCCGGTACTCGGGCACCACGTCGTGCACCGGTACCGACTCCAGTAGCGAGAACCTGTCCTGCCGCAGGTTGTAGTCGTTGTGGAGGGTGCGCGCCTGCCACATCCCCTCCACGTCGGCGAACAGGTCCCGCTCGACCGGCGGCACGTGGATCCGGATGCCCGCGGCCACCGCCAGGGGCAGGCCCTGCCCCTGGTCGCGGTGATGGTGGGTCATCAGGACGTCGGTGATCCGGTCGATCCCCATCTCGGCCAGGTGATCGAGCGCGAGACCGGAGCCGAAGTCGATGGCGAAGGCGGTGCGCGCGGCCGAGGTGCCGTCCCGGCCGGTCACGCCGTCCGGTCCCTCGGACCCTTCCGGCGAGCGCACCACATAGACGTTGCAGGTGTCCCTTACCCGGAAGATGCCGGGCGCAATCTCCGATACGCGCGAGGCGGTCATGTGCGGCATGGTATCGATCCCATAGGCCCTGGGGAAGATTCAGTATTCGCACCAGGACAAGCGTTGGCTCATAAGGGAAGGACCTGCTGATAACGTTCCCAGAATGTCGGCTCTCATCCCCTCCCCGGCTGGT
>NZ_WAAS01000280.1:0-7900 GCF_008806585.1 Micromonospora sp. AMSO12t | reverse complement strand
CGCCGGCGCCCGGGACCTGCCTACGGCCGCGCCGCTCGCCGCCAACCCCTACGAGCGCGGCCCCGCGCCCACCGTGGCCAGCATCGAGGCCACCCGGGGCCCGTTCGTCACCGCGCAGACCACCGTGGCCGCGAGCAGCGTCAGCGGCTTCGGCGGCGGGACGATCTACTACCCGACGAGCACCGCCGAGGGCACCTTCGGCGCGGTCGCCATCTCCCCCGGCTTCACCGCGCGCCAGACCTCGGTCGCGTGGCTCGGCCCCCGCCTGGCCTCGCAGGGCTTCGTCGTCATCACCATCGACACCCGGTCCGTGTACGACCAGCCGGCCAGCCGGGGCACCCAGTTGCTGGCCGCGCTGGACTACCTGACCAACACCAGCACCGTCCGCACCCGGATCGACCGGAACCGGCTCGCCGTGATGGGTCACTCGATGGGCGGCGGAGGCAGCCTGTCGGCGGCCAGCACCCGGCCCGCGTTGCAGGCGGCGATCCCGCTGACCGGCTGGCACTCCCAGAAGAGCTGGTCGTCGGTGCGCGTACCGACCCTGGTCATCGGGGCCGAGAACGACACCGTGGCCCCGGTCTCGTCGCACTCGGAGCCGTTCTACACCAGCCTGCCGGCCACTCTGGACAAGGCGTACCTGGAGCTGAACGCGGCGAGCCACTCAGCGCCCACCTCGGCGAACGTGACGGTGGCGAAGTACAGCATCTCCTGGCTCAAGCGGTTCGTCGACGACGACACCCGCTACGAGCAGTTCCTCTGCCCGGCCCCGCGGGGCTCGGCGATCGAGGAGTACCGGGACACCTGCCCGCACTCCTGAACCCCCATGCTCCGGAGCCGTCGCGCGCACTGGGGGCCGCGACGGCTCCGGATTCCACCCGCCGGGCGGCGCGGGGCCCCTCGGGGACCGCGCCGCCCGGGCGCGGCTCAGGAGCGGATGCCGAGGAAGCGCAGCGCGTTGCCGCCGAGCAGCAGGTCGCGCTGCTCGCCGGTGAGGAAGTCCGCCTCGCGCACCACCCGGCCGACCGGCCGCTCCCCCAGCGGATACGGGTAGTCGCTGCCGACGAGCACCCGTTCGGCGCCCATCGTGTCGACCAGCAGCCGCAGCGCGGGCGCGGAGAAGACCACCGAGTCGACGCAGAACCGGTCGACGTACGAGCTGGGCGGGGCGGTGGAGGCGCCGCGTACCAGGTCGCCCCGGCGGTGCCAGGCGTTGTCGGCGCGGCCCAGCCAGAACGGGAAGCTGCCGCCGCCGTGCGCGAAGCAGATCCGCAGTGTGTCGGGCACCCGGTCGAAGACGCCGCCGAGAATCAGCGCCAGCACCGACAGGTGCGTCTCGGCGGGCATCCCGGCGAGCCAGCGGGCCATCCACCGGTCCAGCCGGGGGCCGCCCGGCATGTCCCACGGATGCACGAAGACCGGCGCGCCCACCTCGGCGCAGTGCGTCAGGAACTCCACGATCCCGGCGTCGTCCAGGTCGCGGTCGCCGACGTGGTTGCCGATCTCCACCCCGGCGTGCCCCGCCGCGAGGCAGCGGTCCAGTTCGGCGCAGGCCGCCTCCGGGTCCTGCAACGGCACCTGGCAGAACGGCACCAGCCGGTCGCCACCGGCGGCGGTGACCTCCAGGGTGCGGTCGTTGAAGATCCGGGCCACCTTCACCGCCTGGTCGGCAGGCCGGTCGTAGCTGAAGAAGACCGGGGTGGGCGACACGACCTGCACGTCCACGCCGTCAGCGTCCATGTCGCCGAGTCGGGTCGGCGCGTCCCAGCACTCCGCCCCGACCGGGCGGAACTCCGTCTCCCCCACCATGATCATGGCCGCCCGCTCGGAGTCGACCCGCAGCCAGGGCCAGTCCGACCCACCGCACGCCGCGCCGAGGTCCGGCCACCCCTTCGGTACGACGTGCGTGTGCACGTCGACCACCGGGGGCCGCGCCGGCCCGGGCCCGGCAGGCATCAGCCCTTGCCCGGGTGCAGCGCGCCGCAGTTGCCGCAGGTGCGGGCGGCCTCGTCGGCGTAGAACGCCTGGAACACCGGGGGCAGGTCGGCGGCGATGTCCCTGACCTGCAACTCCACCTCGTGCACCTGGTGTCCGCACTCGGCGCAGTACCACTGGAACTTCTCCAGCGTGCCCTCCTCGCGGACCCGCTCCACGACCACGCCGATCGAGCCGGCCTCGGGCCGCTGCGGCGAGTGCGGGGTGTTGCGCGGCAGCATCCACATCTGACCCTCGCGCACGTGCACCGTACGCGGCCCCTCCGGGGTCATCAGGTTGACGTGCATGTTGCCCTTGACCTGGTAGAAGAACTCCTCGTACGGGTCGACGTGGAAGTCGGTGCGCTGGTTGGGCCCGCCCACCACCATCACGATGAAGTCGTCCCCGCCCGGGAACATCTCCTTGTTGCCGACCGGCGGCTTGAGCAGGTGCTGGTTCTCCGCGATCCAACCGGGGAAGCTGAACGGCTCCGCGATCTCACTCACGACTGACCTCCTGACGGAAGAAGGGCCACGGCCTGGATTTCGATGAGCAGGTGCGGGTGGGGTAGTTGGTGCACGGCGACGGTGGTGCGGGTGGGGCCGGTGGCGTCGAAGTACTCGGCCCAGACCTGGTTGTAGCCGCCGAAGTCGTTCATGTTGACGAGGTAGGTGGTGACCTGCACGAGGTCGCTCAGGTCGGCGCCGACGGTGCGCAGCAGGTCGGCGATGTTGTCGATGACGGCGCGGGTCTGCGCGCGGATGTCGAGGTTGGTGGTGCCCAGCTCGTCGACTTCGACGCCCGCGAAGGTGTTGTCGGGGCGGCGGCTGGAGGTGCCGGAGACGAAGACGAAGCCGCCGGCGACCTTGACGTGCGGGAAGGCGCCACGCGGTACGGCCTTGCCGGCCACGACGTGCGCCTGTGCGCCCGTGCCGTGGCCTGCTGCCGTGCCCTGGTTCGTGGTCGTGTCCTGGTTCGTGGTCATGCGGTGGCTCGCAGGGAGGTGGTGCCGAGGTGTTCGACGACGGCGCGGACGTGGGCGCCGGGTTTCAGGGGGACGGCGGCGGTGGCGGCGCCGGCGAGGAACACCCAGCCCTCGCGCAGCCGTACGCCGTGGCGGCCGGCGAGGCGGATGCCTTCGTCGAGGGCGCGGCGGGGGTCGCCGAGGATCGCGGCGGTGGAGCCGACCTGCGCGACGCGTCCGTCGATCTCCAGCAACACCCCCAGGTTGTCCAGGCCGTCGGGGACCGGGGACCAGGCGCCGATGGTGAAGGCGGCGGCGGAGGTGTTGTCGGCGATCACATCCGGCAGGGAGAACGTGAAGTTGGCGTACCGCGAGTCGATGACCTCGATGGCGGGGGCGACCGCGCGCACGGCGTCGGTGAAGTCCCCGACCGGCTCGCCCGGTTCGGGCAGCCGGTCGAGGAGGAACGCCACTTCGGGTTCGACGCGGGGGTGGATGAACCTGGTGGGGTCGAGGGTGCCGCCGTCGGGGATGCGCATGGTGTCGGTGAGGCGGCCCCAGATGACCTCGTCCACGCCGACCTGCGCCATCTTCGCCTTGCTGGTCAGGCCCATCTTCAACCCGATCAGACGCTCACCCCGGTCGAGGCGACGCTGGATCAACGCGGTCTGCACCCCGTACGCCGCATCCACGTCCAAGCCCGTCTCCGCCGCCAGTTGCGGAATGGCGGTGGCGGTGTCGGCCGCCTCGCCGAGGCGCTCGGCGATACCCGCGGTGTCCGGCCCGATCATGATGTCTCCTTGCCGGCGAGGTCCAGTGCCACGTCCACGATCATGTCTTCCTGCCCGCCGACCATGCGGCGGCGTCCCAACTCGACCAGGATCGAGCGCACGTCCACCCCGTACTTGTCCGACGCCCGCTCCGCATGCCGCAGGAAACTCGAATACACCCCGGCGTAGCCGAGGGAGAGGGTTTCGCGGTCGACCTGCACGGGCCGGTCCTGCAACGGGCGCACGATGTCGTCGGCGGCGTCCATCAGGGCGAACACGTCGCAGCCGTGCTCCCACCCGTGCAACTCGGCGACGGCCACGAACACCTCCAACGGCGCGTTACCCGCCCCCGCGCCCTGCCCGGCCAGGGACGCGTCGACCCGCACCGTGCGACCCGACGGCGAACCGAGCGGCCCGTCACCGAGGATGCGGCCGTGTTCCACGGCAACCACACTGTTGGCGACGCCGAGGGACAGGTTGTGGTGGGCGTGGATACCGATCTGCGTATCCGGTGCCAACACCTGCCGATACGCGTCCACCCGCTCGGCGACGTCGGACATGAGGAGTCGGCCGCCGGAGTCGGTGACGTAGACGCAGTGCGCCCCGTACGACTCCATCAACTTCGCCTGCCCCGCCAGACCGGCCGGGTCGTTCATGTGCGACATCATCAGGAACCCGGACACGTCCATGCCGCTCTCCCGCGCCCACGCGATGTGCTGCGCCGAAATGTCGGCCTCCGTGCAGTGCGTGGCGATGCGGACACTGGTCACCCCGAGCGCCTTCGCCGCCTTCAAGTCGGCGATGGTGCCGATCCCCGGCAGCAGCAACGTCGTCAGCTTCGCGTTCGTCATCACCTCGGCCGCCGCCGAGATCCAGTCGGCGTCACTGGCCGCACCATGGCCGTAGTTCACACTCGAACCGGCCAGCCCGTCACCGTGAGCGACCTCGATCGCGGCCACCCCGGCGGCGTCGAGCGCCGCGGCGATGGTGCGGACCTGCTCGACGGTGTAGCGGTGGGCGACGGCGTGCATGCCGTCGCGCAACGTCACGTCCTGGATGTACAGATCAGTCATGACAGCACCCCCGAAGCAGCCTCGGAACGCACCGCCACCAGCCGCTCCGCCGTACGCAGCGCCGCCGACGTCATGATGTCCAGATTCCCCGCGTACGCCGGCAGATAGTGGCCCGCGCCGGAAACCTCCAAAAACACCGACACCTGCAACCCGCGCAGACGCCGACCCAACGACGGCACATAGGTGTCGACCCGGTCGAACTGCACGTCCTGCTTCAACCGGTACCCCGGCACGTACTCCTGCACCGCCGCCACCATCCCCGCCACCGAGCCGGCGATCGCCGCACGGTCGGCGTCGGCGTCCTCGCACAGGCAGTACACCGTGTCGCGCATCAACAGCGGCGGATCAGCCGGATTCAACACGATGATCGCCTTACCACGACCAGCACCACCGACCACCTCGATCGCCCGCGCCGTGGTCTCCGTGAACTCGTCGATGTTCGCCCGCGTCCCCGGCCCCGCCGACCTCGACGCGATCGACGCCACGATCTCCCCGTACACCACCGGCGTCACCCGACCCACCGCCGCGACGATCGGCACCGTCGCCTGCCCACCACAC
The DNA here is from genome assembly GCF_008806585.1 of Micromonospora sp. AMSO12t. NCBI lineage: Bacteria > Bacillati > Actinomycetota > Actinomycetes > Micromonosporales > Micromonosporaceae > Micromonospora > Micromonospora sp. AMSO12t. Next base: position 2,561 of record NZ_WAAS01000280.1, on the reverse strand, counting down.
GTCACCATGTTCACGTTGCGCTCGCCCAGGTGCTCGTCCAGGTTCACCGGCGGCACCACATACGGACCAACCGCCGCCGGCGTCAGATCCACCACGAGCCGACCGTGCGCCGCCAACACCGCGTCGTTGTAACGGTGCGCGCCCGCCGACGTGGCATCGAACACCAACTCCACATCCGCGAACTCCGGCATCGCCACCAGGCCATCCACACCCTCAGCCGTGGTCGCCACACCCAACCGCCGCGCCCGCGCCAGACCATCGGAATCGGGGTCGATGCCCACCATCGCCACCATCCGCAACGACTCCGACAACCGCAACACCTTGATCATCAGATCGGTGCCGATGTTGCCCGACCCGATCACCGCCACACCGGTGGTCACGACGCCTCCTTGGAGAAGCACGTACGGACAGAGCCCAGGCCGGAGATCCGCGCCTCGTACGCCGCGCCCGCCGCCACCGGCACCATCGGGCCGAGCGCCCCGGACAGCACCACATCGCCCGCGCGCAGCGGATCACCCGAGCGGGCCACCGTCTGCGCCAACCACTGCACCGCGTGCAACGGGTTGCCCAGGCAGGCCGCGCCCGCCCCCACCGACACCGGCTCACCGGCCTGCTCGAGAACCATGCCGCACAGCCGCAGATCCACGTCGGAGAGCCGACGCGGCGTCGTGCCCAGCACGAACAGGCCGCTGGAGGCGTTGTCCGCCACCGTGTCCACGATCGAGATGTCCCACCCCGCCACCCGCGAGTCCACGATCTCGATCGCCGGCAACACGTGGTCCACCGCCCGGATCACGTCCGCGCTGGTGATCCGCTCGTCGGGCAGGTCCGCACCCAGGACGAAGGCGACCTCCGCCTCGACCCGTGGCTGGAGCAGCCGGCCCATCGGCACCTCAGCCCCGTCGGGCACCGCCATGTCGTCGGTCAGCACCCCGAAATCGGGCTGGAAGACACCGAAGCTCTCCTGCACCGCCCGCGACGTCAGCCCGATCTTCGCGCCCACCCGCCGCTGGCCGCGCTGCAACCACTGCCGCACCTGAAGCTGCTGCACCAGGTACGCCGACGTGACGTCACCCTCAGGCAGCAACCGCCCCCGCAGCGGCGGACAGGGCTTGCCGTTCTCCCGCGCGTCGACCAGTTCCCGGGCCGCCGCCTCGTAATCAACGCTCATGTCAGCTCCCCACTCCACTCGGAGCCGCCAGGACACTCCGCGACACCGATGTGCTCGCCACGTCCACCGCGCCCGCGTCACCGATGCACACGCCGCGTCCGGTCATGTCAGATCCACGCAGACGTTGGTCAACTCGGAATAGAAATCAAGGGAGTGCACGCCACCCTCGCGCCCGATCCCCGACGCCTTCACCCCACCGAACGGCGTCCGCAGATCCCGCAGGAACCACGTGTTCACCCACACGATCCCCGCGTCCAACCGCATACCGGCCCGGTGCGCCCGACCCACATCGCGGGTCCACACCGCCGCCGCCAGCCCGTACTCCGTGCCGTTCGCCAACGCGAACGCCTCGTCCTCATCGTCGAACGGGGCCACATGCACCACCGGCCCGAAGATCTCCTCGGTGTTGGTCCGCGCATCCGCACCCAACCCCGTCAACACCGTCGGCTGTACGTACGCACCACCGTCACGGGCGTCACCGAAGGCCGGCACGCCGCCCCCGGTCAGCACCTGCGCACCCTCACCACGGGCCAGGTCGTAATAGCCCAGCACCTTCTCCCGATGCTGACGCGAGATCAACGGCATGTTCACCGTCGCCTCGTCCGCCGGCCACCCGAACGACAGCTCACCAGCCCGCTGCGCGAGCCGGGCCGTGAACTCCTCGAACACCGGCCGCTGCACATAGATCCGCTCGGTACACAGACACACCTGACCGCCATTGGTGAAACTGGACCGCACCGACCCCGCCACCGCCGCGTCCAGATCCGCGTCCGCGAACACCAACCCCGCGTTCTTGCCACCCAACTCGAACGACACGGCCTTCACCCCGTCGGAGGCGGCCCGCATGATCGCCCCGCCGGTGGACGACTCACCCGTGAACGTGATCGCGTCCACCCCAGGATGGCGGGTCAAAAACTCCCCCGCCGAATCCGGACCGAACCCGTGCACCAGGTTGAACACACCCTCCGGCACCCCGGCGGCGGCCATCACCTCCGCCAACAACGTCGCCGACGCCGGCGTCTCCTCACTCGGCTTCACGATCACGGCATTACCGCAGGCAAGGGCCGGAGCGACCTTCCACGTGAGCAGCAGCAGCGGCAGGTTCCACGGCACGATCACCGCCACCACACCCACCGGCTTACGCACCGCATAATTCAACGCCCGCCCACCCGACGGCGTCACCGTCGTGAACGACTCCGTCGGCGCCGTCGCCACGATCTCCGCGAACGCACGGAAGTTCGCCGCACCACGCGGAATGTCCAACGTCCGCGCCTGCGAAATCGACTTACCCGTATCCGCCACCTCGGCGGTCACCAGATCGTCGAAACGGCGCTCAAGCTCGACGGCGACCCGGCGCAACACCTCCGCGCGCTCGCGCTCCCCCATCCGA
>NZ_WAAS01000279.1:0-7930 GCF_008806585.1 Micromonospora sp. AMSO12t | reverse complement strand
GAGCGGGGTAGACGACGGCGCCCGCCCTCGCGGATGCGGGGGCGGGCGCCGGTCGGTCGCGGGCGACTGTCAGTCGTCGCCTTGGAAGTAGCTCAGCAGGCGCAGGATCTCGATGTAGAGCCAGACCAGGCTGACCAGGATGCCGAAGGCGGCGACCCAGGAGTAGCGCTGGGGCAGCCCCATCCGGACGCCGTCCTCGACCTCCTTGAAGCTGAGCACGAAGCTCAGCGAGGCGACCACGATGCAGACCAGGCTGAACCCGATCGCCAGCGGGCTGCCGTCGCGCAGGCCGGTGTTCACGCCGAAGAGCGCGAACACGAGGTTGATCAGCATGACGGCGAAGAGACCCGCCATCACGGCGATCATGCCCTTGACGAACTTCGGGGTGGCCCGGATGACCTTCGCCTTGTAGAGCATGGCCATCACGAAGAAGACACCGAACGTGGCGGTCACCGCCTGGACCACGATGCCGTCGTAGAGCGAGTTGAAGAACTTGCTGACCATGCCGACGAAGACGCCCTCGACGACGGCGTACGCGACGACCAGCGCCGGGTTCGCCATCCGGGAGAACGAGATGATCAGGCCGAGGACCAGGCCGACCACCGCCGCGCCGATCCAGGCCGCGCCGAGCAGCGCGTCGGGCACCAGCACCCAGGCGGCCGCGGCGGAGACGCCGAGGATGCCGAGGAGCGTGACGGTCTTGACCACCACGTCGTCGATCGACATGGTGTTGACGGTCGGCGGGGCCGCCGGGTAGCCGGCCTCCGTCGGGTACTGCTGTGGATAGCCGGGCTGTCCGTACGGCCCGGTCGGGGCGTACCCGGCGGAGCGCTCCCGCTCGGCCGCCTGGCCGAGCCGGGCGAGCACCGGGTTCGAAGTCTTCACTGTCAGGCCTCCCTCAGGGGGTCGTTGCACGTGAACGTGCACCCCCAAGAGTAAACGCCCAGGACAGTCCCGTGGAGATCGCCAAGCTGAGCGGAAGCTGAGAGTGCGGCGTGCCCGGGGCGGGGGTCGAACCCGCACGCCTTGCGGCAGCCGCTTTTAAGGCGGCCGTGTCTGCCGTTCCACCACCCGGGCGGGTGACACCGCGCGGGTCGACACGCGTGGTGCAGTGTCACGGTAGCGGGTCGGCGGCGACCCGGCGTACCCCGGCGGGCGGGTCGCACTAGGGTCGAGACCGTGAGCAGCGCAGCCCCCACGGCCCCCGACGCCGTCCCTGACCAGGCTGTCCTCGCCGTCGACCGGCCGTCCCGCCGGCTCCGGCCGGCGCGCCTGCTGACCGCCGTCCACCGTCGCCGGGCGGACGTCACCGTCGTGCTGCTCTTCGTGGCGCTGGCCGGCTGGCTCACCCACGGGCTCTGGCCCGACCCGGCGGCCCGGGTCCTGGCGCTCAACCCGGAGGACCAGGCCCTCTACGAGTGGTTCCTCGCCGTCGACTCGCGGGCGCTGCTCGGCGACTTCGACCTGCTCACCGGGCGGCTCAACGCGCCGGACGGGGTCAACCTGATGACCAACACCACGGTCATCGCGCTCGGGGTGCTCCTGGCCCCGGTGACCCTGTCGTTCGGCGCGCCGGTGACCTTCGCCCTGCTGGCCATGGCGAACCTGGCCGGCACCGCGATCGCCTGGTACCTGCTCTTCACCCGGGTCCTGCGCGCCCGCCGGCTCGCCGCCGCGCTCGGGGCGGCGCTCTGCGGGTTCGGCCCGGGGATGGTCTCGCAGTCCAACAGCCACCTGCACATGACCGCGCAGTGGCTGGTGCCGTTGATCGTCTGGCTGGTGGTCCGCATGCTGCGGGCCGCCGACCCGGCGGGCACCGCCGACGGGCCGGACCGCCGGCGGGTGGTCAGCTCGGCCGTCGGCCTGGCGGCGGCGGTCACCGCGCAGGTCTTCGTCGGCGAGGAGGTGCTCTTCCTCTGCGCGATCACGCTGCTGGTGATGGCGGTCACCTACGCGGTGGCGGACCGGAACCTGGCCCGCCGCGCCCTGCCCGGCTTCGCCGCCGGGATGATGCTCGCCGCCGGGCTGGCCCTGGTCGTACTGGCCTGGCCGCTGTGGTTCCAGTTCGCCGGCCCGCAGGGCGTCTCGGACGGCATGTTCAGCCCGCACTACTTCTCGGCGGACCTGCGCAGCTGGTGGACCGTCTCGCCGCTGTCGATCGCGGGCGGCGACGGGGCTGCCCGGCTGACCACCGGGCCGGCCGAGTACAACACCTTCCTCGGGCTGCCCCTGCTGCTGGTCGCCGCCGCCTGCGCGCTCTGGCTGGGCCGCCGCCCGCTGGTCACCGCGTGCGTGGTCGGCACGCTCGTCACGGGGGCGCTGTCGCTCGGTCCCCGGGTGGTCGTCGACGGCGAACGCACCGCCGTCCCGGGCCCGTACGCCCTGCTCTCGGGGCTGCCCGTGGTGGACGGTGCGCTGCCGATGCGGTTCGCCCTCGCGGTGCTCCCGCTCATCGCCACGCTGCTGGTGCTGGCGGTCGACCGGGCGCTGCGCGGCACCGGCCTGGCCCGCCGCCTGGTGCCGGCGGCGGTCGGCGTGGCGCTGCTGCCGCTGCTGCCGACCCCGCTGCCCACCGCCGAGCGCCCGCCGCTGCCCGAGTTCGTGACCGGCGGGCACTGGCGCCAGTGCGTCGAGCCGGGCGGAGTGCTGGTGCCGGTGCCGCTCGCCACGCCCAAGCAACCATGGCCGATGCGCTGGGCGACCGCCGCCGACGCGGCGTTCGGCATGCCGGAGGGCTTCTTCATCGGCCCTTACGGTCGCGGCGGCACGGCGGCGATGGGCACCTACGCGCAGCCCACGTCGGCCCTGCTGGCCGAGGTCGGCAGGCGCGGCGGGCAACCCGTCATCGGGGACGAACAGCGCCGGCAGGCCGCGGAGGACGCGGAGTTCTGGGGCGCCTCCTGCGTGGCGCTGGCCGACGGCACCCCGCACGCCGACAGCCTTCGCGGCACGCTGGAGCAGCTCTACGGCCCCGCCACCCGAATCGCCGACGCCTGGACCTGGCGCGTCTGACCCGCACCCGCTGAACGCGCGAAAAGCCCCCTCCGCCGCAGGCGGAGAGGGCTTCGCGTGCTCCGTCAGGCGCGGCCGGCGCCGACCGGCTGGGACGCCTCGGCGAACTCCTCGCGCGGATCGTGCAGCTGGCCGAGGGCGACCACCTCGCGCTTCAGGAAGAACGCCAGCGACCAGTCGACCACGACCCGGACCTTGCGGTTCAACGACGGGATCCGGCTCATGTGGTACGTCCGGTGCATGAACCACGCCGGCCAGCCGGTCATCTTGATCCCGTACACCTGGGCCACGCCCTTGTGCAGGCCGAGGCTGGCGACGCTGCCGGCGTGCTTGTGCTTGTACTCCACCGGCTCCCGGCCACGGACGACGTTGACGATGTTGTCGGCCATCCGGGCGGCCTGGCGGACCGCGTGCTGGGCGCTCGGCGAGCAGTAGTTGCCCGGCTCCTTGGTCAGGTCCGGCACGGCCGCGCAGTCACCGGCGCTCCAGGCGCCGTCGACCACCCGGTCGCCGTCGACCACCTGGAGGGTCGGCAGGCAGGTGACCCGCCGCCGCTCGTCGCGGGGGAAGTCCGTCGCGTCCAGCATCGGCGACGGCTTCACGCCGGCCGTCCAGACGATGGTGTCGGAGCGGAAGCTGTCGCCGTCGGAGAGCTTCACCACCCCGTCGAGGCAGGACTCCAGGCGGGTGTCCAGCCGGATGTCCATGTTCCGCTTGAGCAGCTGCTGCACCGTGTAGGCGCCCATGTCCCGGTCGACCTCGGGCAGCACCCGCTGGGTCGCCTCGACCAGCACCCAGCGCATGTCCTCGGGCTTGAGCTCCGGGTAGTACTTCAGGGCGTCCCGGGCCATGTCCTCCATCTCGGCGAGCGCCTCGATGCCGGCGTACCCGCCGCCGACGAAGGTGAAGGTCAGCGCCGACCGGCGGACGGCCGGGTCCGGCGTGGCGGCGGCCACGTCGAGCCGGTCCAGCACGTGGTTGCGCAGGTAGATGGCCTCGCCGATGGTCTTGAAGCCGATGCCCTGCTCGTGCAGGCCGGGGATCGGCAGCGTCCGGGAGACCGAACCCGGGGCGACGACCACGTGGTCGTACGGGATCTCCCGGGTGGGGCCGCTGATGGGCTGCACCACGGCGGTCTTGCGGTGGTGGTCGATCCGGGTCACCGCGCCCGCCACCACCTTGCACCGCCGCAACTCCCGCCGCAGCGGCACCACGGAGTGCCGGGGCGAGATGTTGCCGGCCGCCGCCTCCGGCAGGAACGGCTGGTAGGTCATGTGGGGCTGAGGGTCCACCACGACGACCTCGGCCTCACGGGAACTGAGCTTCTTCGACAGGCGCAGGGCCGCGTAGAGACCGACGTGCCCGGCACCCACCACAAGGATCCGCTTCGGGTTCACGTCATCTATCTTTCCCCGCGCGGCCCGGCTAATCCCGCTCGCGCCCCTTCTCTGTGACGGAGCACAACCCCTGTGACCTGCATGACTACCCCGAAAAAGGGCTGTCACCTGCGGCGCAGCAGCCACCCCAGCAACGCCGCCACCGCCACCGCCACGAGCAGACCGACCACCGTCGCCGCCTGGTGTCCAGCGTCACCACCGAGCCTGCCGACCTCGACCAGCAGGACGCCGAGGACGAAGGTGGCCAGCAGCACCGCACCGGCCCGGGCCAGCCACCGCACGATCAGGTTCGGGTCGACCACCGCGTCGTACGGCAGCACGGCGGCCAGCGCGCAGAGGGTGTGGGTGAGGTAGAGCACCGCCGCCACGGCGAGCAGCCGCCAGAGGGCGATCGGCCGGCCGTACCCGTCGGTGGCCATCAGCCAGCCGCCGACCGTGACCAGCGCCGCGAAGGTCGGCCAGAGCCGGCGCGGCCCGACCGCCGGCAGGACCGCCACCGCCACGAGGGCGAGCAGCGGCCGCCCGAGCAGCACCTGCGACGGGTACGCGAGCAGCAGGCCGACCAGCACGGTGAGGAAGATGCCAGCGCGCACCAGCAGCGGCGTCAGGCTGATCCGGGCGGCGGCGTACCGCAACGCCCTGGCCCGTTCGGTGACCGCGCTCACCGGGCCCGCCTTTCGTTCGCGACTGCGGGACTCCGCTGCGCTACATTCCTCGCGCTCACCGGGCCCGCCTTTCGTTCGCGACTGCGGGACTCCGCTGCGCTACGTTCCTCGCGCTCACCGGGCCACCCTCGGGGCGGTCGCCAGGCGGGCCACGTCCCGCAGCACCTCGTCGAGGCTGCCCGCGCCGGCCCACCGCACCACCGGCACGCCGTGCTCCCGCAGCTGCCCGATCATGGTGTCCCGGTCCAGCCGCCACAGCCGGTACGCCACCTCGGCCCAGCCCCGGTCCTTCGGCGGGGTGAGGTTCGCCGGCAGGGTGTCCACCGCGACCACGAACCGCCCGGAGCGGGCCAGCCGGGCCAGCATCTGCGCCGACCGCTCGTCGAGCAGCGGGGTGAGGACCACCACCAGCGCGTCCGCCGACAGCAACTGCGGCCCGAACACCTGGTCGTACGGCTCGTGCGGGGAGTGCTCCGCCCGCACCTCCAGCAGCCACTCCAGGACCGTGAGGTACTGCCGGCGGCCGGCGGCGGGACGCAGCCGGCGGGCGGCCGGGCCGTACTCGAGCATCGACACCCGGTCGCCCCGGTGCAGGTAGTGCTCGGCGATCGCGGCGGCGGCCCGGACTGTGGTGTCCAGCACGGAGGCGGCCCCGGACACCCCACCCGAACGGCCCGCCTCGGCGAGCACGTCGAGCAGCAGCACCACCTCGGCGTCGCGGTCGGAGAGGGTGGCCGCCACGTGCAGTTGCCGGGCCCGCAGCGACACCCGCCAGTCGACCCGGCGCAGCCGGTCGCCCGGGGCGAAGACCCGTACGCCGGCCAGTTCGCCGCCCTCGCCGGGCCGGCGCGAGTGGTGCGCGCCGACCAGGCCGGCGGCCCGGGGCATCGCCTCGACGGCGTCGAACGGCTCGGTCCTCGGGTAGACCCGCAACCGGGACGGCTCGGCGATCACGGCGCGGGAGACCAGCAGTCCCTGCGCGGCGGCCGCCCGGGCGCCCGCCGGGCCGATGGGGTGCCGGCCCCAGCGCAGCGCCGTGCCGGTCAGCTCCAGGTCCACGGCCGCCGCCGTCGGGACGGCGGTCACGAACGGCCGGTCGGCGACGGACGGGGCGACGGCCGAAGCCGCCCCGGACGCGGTGGTCGCCCCGGCGATCGTCACCTGCTGCACCCGCAGCCACGGCGAGACCCGGCTGCGCACCACCGCCACGTCGTAGTCGATCAGGTCCGGGTTGCCGACGGTGACCGTGCCGGTCAGCTCGCCGCCCTCGACCAGGTGCCCCTCGTCGGCGGAGACCCAGATCTGCGGCAGGGCGGTCGGCCGACGGCGCAGCGCGTACGCGGTGCCCAGCGCGAACGGGGCGGCCAGCACGACCAGGTCCACCCGGCCGAGCAGCACCCCCGCGATCAGCAGCAGCCCGGTGAGGAGCACCGCCCGGCCGAGCGCCCACGTGGGCACCCAGCCGGTCGCGGGCTCCGGCTCCTGCGGCGGCGACTCTCGGGGCGACACGGCGGGCGCGACCATCAGTGCCCGGCGGCGTAGCTGGGCAGCGCGCCGCTGGCGGGGGCCGGGGTCGCCTCCAGCACCTCGCCGACCACGAAGGACGGATCGACGCGGCGCAGCCACATTTCCGGCCGCAGCGTGATCCGGTGTGCCAGGGCGGGCGCCGCGACCTCCTTGACGTCCTCCGGGACGACGTAGTCGCGCCCGGCCATGACGGCCCGTACGCGGGACAGCAGCAGCAGCGCCAGCGAGCCGCGCGGCGAGGCGCCGACCAGCACCGACGGGTGTTCCCGGGTGGCGGCGGTCAGCGCGACGATGTAGCGGCCGACGGAGTCCTCCACGACCACGTCCTCCAGCGCGGCCTGCATGGCGCGCAGGGTCGCCGCGTCGACCACCGGCTTGATGTCCGCCTCCTCGCGGCGGCGGGACATCCGCCGGCGCAGCACCTCCCACTCCTCCTCGGCTTCGGGGTAGCCGAAGGAGACCCGGAGCAGGAACCGGTCGAGCTGCGCCTCCGGCAGCGGGTACGTGCCCTCGTACTCGATGGGGTTGGCGGTGGCCAGCACGTGGAACGGCTCGTCCAGCTTGTACGTCACGCCCTCCACCGAGACCTGCTTCTCCTGCATCGCCTCCAGCAGGGCCGACTGGGTCTTCGGCGGGGTCCGGTTGATCTCGTCGGCGAGGAGCAGGTTGGTGAAGACCGGCCCGGCCCGGAACGAGAAGTCGCCGCTGCGCTGGTCGTACAGGAACGAACCGGTCACGTCGGCGGGCAGCAGGTCGGGGGTGAACTGGAGCCGGCGGAAGTCCAGCCCGAGCGCCTGGGCGAAGGACCGCGCGGTCAGCGTCTTGCCGAGGCCCGGCAGGTCCTCCAGCAGCACGTGGCCGCCGGCCAGGATGCCGGCGAGCACCAGTTCCAGCGCGTCCCGCTTGCCGACGACGACCTGACCGACCGCCTCCAGCACCGACCGGGCGAGGGGGCCGACCTCGGCGGCGGGCATGCTGCGGTCCACGTCGTTCATCACAGTCTCTCCAGTTCGGCGACGATCGCCGCGAGGTTGCGCGGCGACGGGGTGCGGCGAGGCGGGGTCTCCAGGAACTTCCACAGCTGGTCACCCAGCAGCACCCGGGCCCGGGCCGGATCCGACTCGCGGGTCACGCCGTGCCGCTGGCTCAGCCGCTCGTCGGCCAACTCCCCGAGCCGGGGCAGGATCACGGTGGTGAAGCGTTCGGGCCGGGTGGCCGACCAGTCCAGCGGCAGTTCCCAGCCGTTGATCGCGGTGCGCAGCGCGTCCCTGGCGCCCCAGTTCCAGGTGCCGTCGTCGTCGGAGACGGGGGCCCGACCGCCGCCGCGGG
>NZ_WAAS01000278.1:0-7988 GCF_008806585.1 Micromonospora sp. AMSO12t | reverse complement strand
GGCCCCGCCGACGAGGTCGTCGAGCCGGCGCAGCTCCGCCAGCCGTAGCGGCCCCGCGCCGTCGTCCCGGGCGGCGGGCCGGGCGGGTGTGCCGGGCAGCAGCACGGCGCGCGGGTCGGCGAGCCAGCGCTGGGCCAGGGCGAGCAGCGCCGCCCGGGGCCGGGACCCGCCGAAGGCTGGCGGCGGACCGAGGCTGCGGGTGCGGGCCGCGGCGGTGGCCAGCAGGTCGGCCGGCACCGCGAGGACCACGGCGAGCCAGCCCAGCCAGAACTCGCCGGGGAGGCGCAGCTGCCGCTCCCACCGGGAGACCTCGTGCCGGCTGAGGGTCGGCACGCCGGACGCGGCGCAGAGCTCGGCCGCGACCCGCAGCTGGCTCCAGCCCCGGGCCAGCCGGAGCTGGGCGAGCAGCGGCCCGAGCAGTTGCGGGCCGGGCGGCGGGGGCGGCGTCATCGGTCCTCCGGGACGGTGTCGGCGAGGCGGCGGCGCGGGCCCCGGAACGGGACCGGTGCGCCACCGGTGGATGCTGACCCCCGCGCGTGCCCCCGGCGGGTCGGCCGTCCGGCCGGGCCCACCCCGCGCAACCCCATGACTACTCCGGGGGTACGACGCTTTCCGGCCCCGGCCGGGCCGGCGGCCGTGCGGTCCGGCGTCCACCAGTGTGGGAAGGTCTCGGCCTGGAGGGCCCGGCCCGCTAGAGTCGGGGCGTGGCGCTCGGTCTTCCATCGGTCCTCCCCAATCCGCAGCCGGCGATCGGGGAGCTCATCCGTGACCGCCAGCCGACCTTCTCCTTCGAGTTCTTCCCGCCCAAGACCCCGCAGGGCGAGCGGCTGCTGTGGCAGGCGATCCGCGAGCTGGAGTCGCTGCGCCCGTCGTTCGTCTCGATCACCTACGGCGCGGGCGGGTCGACCCGCGACACCACCGTCGCGGTCACCGAGCGGATCGCCACCGAAACCACCCTGCTGCCGATGGCCCACCTGACCGCGGTCAACCACTCCGTGGCCGAGTTGCGCCACGTCATCGGCCGGCTCGCCGGGGTCGGGGTGCGAAACGTGCTCGCCGTGCGGGGCGACCCGCCGGGCGACCCGGGCGGCGACTGGGTGCGCCACCCCGAGGGCGTGCTCTACGCCGAGGACCTGGTCCGCCTGGTGCGCGACGCCGGCGACTTCAGCGTCGGGGTGGCGGCCTTCCCCTACAAGCACCCGCGTTCAACCGACGTCGACAGCGACACCGAGCACTTCGTGCGCAAGTGCCGGGCCGGCGCCGACTTCGCGATCACCCAGATGTTCTTCGACGCCGACGACTACCTGCGGCTGCGCGACCGGGTCGCCGCCACCGGCTGCGACACCCCGATCCTGGCCGGCGTGATGCCGGTGACCCAGATCGGCACCATCGAGCGCTCCACGCAGCTCTCGGGGGCGCCCTTCCCGCCGGCCCTGGCCGAGCGGTTCGCGAAGGTCGCCGACGACCCGGAGGCGGTGCGCCGGCTCGGCGTCGAGCAGGCCAGCGAGATGTGTCGGCGGCTGCTCGACGAGGGCGTGCCGGGGATCCACTTCATCACCCTCAACCGTTCCACCGCCACCCGCGAGGTGTGGCAGAACCTCCAGGTCGACGCGCGGGTGTGACCCCGGTGCCGCGACACCTGAGCGGCGGTGCGACGGTTGTTCCGTGGTGGGCACACAGCTGAACTGGGACGAGTACGCCACGGCCTGGGCACGGCTGCACGGGGGCTTCGACCCCCGGGCGGCGGCCCCCGTCGTCCGCGCCTGGCTGCGGTTCGCCTACCACGTCGGGTTCGTGCTGGGCCGGCTGCGGGTCGGCCCGACCCCGGTCACCGTGGTCGGCGTGCTGCTCTGCGCCTGCGTGCCGCTGTTCGCCGTACGGCCGCAGAACGGTCCCTTCCTCGCGGCGCTGTTCGTGCTGCTCGCCGCGGTGGCGGACAGCGTCGACGGCGCGGTGGCGGTGGCCACGAACCGGACCACCCGGCTCGGCTACGTCTACGACTCGCTGGCCGACCGGCTCGGCGAGGTCGCCTGGCTGGCCGCGTTCTGGCTGATCGGCGCGCCGGGGGCGCTCGTCGTGACCGCCGGCGCGCTCTCCTGGCTGCACGAGTACGTCCGCGCCCGGGCGGTCTCCGCCGGCATGCGGGAACTCGGCGCGGTGACCGTGGGGGAGCGCCCCACCCGGGTCTCGGTGGCCCTGGTCGGGCTGCTGCTGGCCGGGCTGACCGGGCTGATCGAGCCGGACCTGCCGGCCGGCACGATCACCATGGCGACCGCCGTCTGGGTGCTGTTGGCCGGGTTCGGCCTCGGCCAGCTGCTCTCCGCTGTCCGCCGCGCCCTGATCGACGCCGGCTGACCGCGCGCGGGCCCGTCCGGACGGCCTCTGACCGGGTGCCGTGGTGTCAGGAAGGGGCCCTTCCGCTACCTCAGGCGTTGATCAGTGCCCTTCCTTACCCGGCAGCCGGTGCTACCAGGCGGGGCCGATGTCGTCGGCGACGATCTGGGCGGAGAGGGTCACCATCGGCAGGCCGCCGCCGGGGTGGCTGGAGCCGCCGACCAGCCACAGCCCGTGCGCCGGCCCCCGGTTGGCCGGGCGCAGCAGGCCGCCGGCGGTGCCGTAGATCGATCCCCCGGGCGCGCCGGTCGCGTCGTCCAGGTCGGCCGGGGTGCGGACCTCCCGGAACACCAGCCGGTCCCGCACGTCGACGCCCCGCTCGGCCAGCACGTCGAGGACCCGGTCGGCGTACGCCTCGGCGAGGCCGGGCCGGCGCCAGTCGACGGCACCGGTGGCGGTACCGTGCCGGGGTGCGTTGACCAGCACGAACCACGCCTCGTGGCCGGCCGGCCGGACCACCGGGTCGTTGGCCACGGTGACGAAGACGGTGGGATCGGCTGCCGGTCGGGCCCGCACGCCGCGCCCTGGGTGGCCGAAGACCGCGTCGAACTCGGCGTCGTAGTCGCCGGGGAAGAACACGTTGTGGTGGGCCAGCCCGGAGTCCCCGGTCAGGCCGAGCAGCAGCACGAAACCGGCCAGGCTGCGGTCGGTCAGCCCGGTCAGCCGGCGCGGGCTGGGCAGCAGGTCCCGGTAGAGGGTGAGCGCGTCGACGTTGGCCACCACCACGTCGGCGGGGACGGGGGCGGTGACGCCGCGCAGGCGTACGCCGTGCACCCGGCCGCCCGCGGCGTCGATCCGGGTGACCGTGGCGTCGGTCCGCACGACCACGCCGAGGTCCAGGCAGCGGGTGAGCAGCGCGTCGGCGAGCGTGCCCAGCCCGCCGCGCAGGTACCAGCCGCCGAAGGTCAGCTCGGCGTAGGGCACGGCGACCAGCGCGGCCGGCGCCCGGCGCGGGTCGGCGCCGGTGTAGGTGGCGTACCGGTCCAGCAGCATCCGCAGCCGGGGGTCGGAAAGGTGCCGTCGGCCCAGCCCGCGCAGCGTCCGGCCCGGCCCGATGGCGGCCAGGTCGCCCAGCCGCCAGGCCAGCGCGGCCAGGTCCCGCGGGGAGTCGATCGGGCGGCGCAGGATGTCCCGGTCCGAGGCCTGCCACACCCGCGCGGCCCGGCGCCACAGCCGCTGCCAGTCCGCGGCGGCCCGGTCGCCGAAGGCCGCGCCGATCCGGGCGGCGAACTCGGCCGGGTCGGCGCACGAGTCGAGGGCCGGGCCGCCGCCGGGGAAGACGTGCCGGACGATCGGGTCCACCGGCGTCAGGTCCAGGTACTCGTCGAGTTTCGCGCCGGTCGCCTCGAACAGGTCGTGGAAGACGTCGGGCAGGGTGAGCAGGCTCGGCCCGGTGTCGAAGTGGAACGCGCCCGCCGGCGTGTCGCGGACGTACCGGCCGAGCTTGCCGCCGACGGTGCCCGCGCGTTCGAGCACGGTGACCTGGTGCCCGGTGGCGGCCAACCGGGCGGCGGTGGCCAGCCCTCCCACCCCGGCGCCGACGACCACGATCCGCGCCATGCCGCGCCTCCCTAGGTGACGGGGCGGCCGCGCCAGGACAGGCGACGCCGCTTTCGCAGATGGTACGACCGCAGGGTCAGCCAACCGAGGACCACGACCGACACGGGGTGTGCCAGCGCGTCGGGCCACCACCGGCCCCCGGTCGCCCGGGCGCTGACCGCCCGTCCGGTGACCCCGAGCAGGTAGGCGGCGAGCGCCGCGGCGGCCACCGTCGGCGCGCCGGCGGCCAGGGCGACGACCGCCAGCAGCGGGGGAGCGGTGTAGAGCAGGAGCAGCAGGGCCACCACGGCGGCCGCCGCCCCCGGGTTGCCGAAGGTCGCCCAGAGCGACTTCGAGTAGCCGTCGCGCAGCTGCGGCCAGTCCTCGTACATCCGGCAGGCGGCCAGCCGCGAGCCGTCGGCGAGGGCGATCCGGCCGCCGGCCCGCTTGACCGCGCGGGCCAGCTCGACGTCCTCCAGGACCTTCCCGGCCACCATGGCGTGCCCGCCGGCGGTCTCGTAGCCGGCCCGGTCCACCACCAGGAACTGGCCGCCGGCGGCGGCCAGCGACGGCCGCCGCGAGCGCTCCATCGCCCGCAGCGGCAGGAAGGTGAGCCACAGCCACTGCAACAGCGGCTGGACCAGCCGGTCGGCCACCGTCGCCACCAGGATCCGGGGGTACGGCGACAGCAGCGTCACCCGCGCGGCACGCAGCTCGGTGACGGCCGCCGCGACCGCGTCCGGGGCGAGCACCACGTCGGCGTCGACGAAGACCAGCGCGGTCGCCGCGGGGTCCGCCCGGGTGGCCAGCTGCCAGCAGGCGTGCGGCTTGCCCAGCCAGCCCGGCGGCGGGGCGACCCCGTCGAGCAGGGTGACCCGGGGGTCGTCGCCGGCCACCGCGCGGACCACGTCCGCGGTGCCGTCGGTGGACCCGTCGTCGAGCACCACCACGCGCAGCCGGGGCACGCCCCGCTGGGCGAGCAGCGCGCGCAGGCACGGGGTGACC
The DNA here is from genome assembly GCF_008806585.1 of Micromonospora sp. AMSO12t. Classification (NCBI taxonomy): domain Bacteria; kingdom Bacillati; phylum Actinomycetota; class Actinomycetes; order Micromonosporales; family Micromonosporaceae; genus Micromonospora; species Micromonospora sp. AMSO12t. The sequence continues at coordinate 3,050 of NZ_WAAS01000278.1, read as the reverse complement.
CGCGCAGCCTCGTCGCGCAGCGGCAGCAGCACCGCCACCGGCTCGGTGACCGGCGCCGGCCGCTCGGCCGGGCGGCGCAGCCAGCGGCCGGCGTTGAGCAGGGTGTGCGCGGTCAGCGCGGCCACGCCGAGCAGCAGCGCGAGGACGGCGGTCATGCCGTCGCGTCGACGCCGGGGCGCTGCGGCTGACGGGTCCCGTGCCGGTCGTCGCGGCGGGAGCGGATCAGCGTGACCGCCAGCGGCACGGCGGCCACCGACATGCCGACCGCGCCCCAGAGCGCCGAGGCGGGCAGGTCGAGGAAGACCGCGTGGGCCAGCACGCTGGAGAAGTACGTCCACAGCCAGAGCGCGAACATCGGGCCGTCCCGCCCGTCGGTGGTGGCCACGGCGGGCCCGGCCAGCGGGCGCAGCGCGCTCATCATCAGCACGGCGAAGAGCAGCCAGCCCAGGTAGTTGCTCACCGGGATGCCGGGCAGGCCGGGCAGCGCGGGGGTGGCGTCCCGCCAGACCCAGTAGCCCTCGGCCACCATCTGCGGGTCGAGGAAGAGGTCCCAGGCGGCCAGCCCGACGGCGGCCAGCGCGATCCGCCGGACGGGGAACCGCCCGCCCCGGCGTCCCGGCGCGTCCCCGGCGCTCGGCCCGTCTCCGGCGCCGGGCCTGGCGCTGGCGTCGCCGCCGGTCAGCCGGGTGGCGGCCAGCCAGGCCGGCCAGGCCATCCAGGTCCAGGCCAGCGGGATGATCAGCGGCACCCCGGCCAGCTTCGGCCCCAGCTCGCCGGAGTAGTCGTAGCTGCCGAACGGGAAGCCGGTGGCCACGCCGAGCGCCTCGATGGCGAACCCGCCGACCGTGGCCACCGCGACCAGCGCCGCCGCCGTACGCGGGCCCCGGCTGAGCAGCGCGTGGCCGACCGAGAGCAGGTAGCCGAGCACGACGGTGGCGACGGTCAGCCGGGCCCGGGTCTCCCCGGTGGTCAGCGGGTAGCAGATCTGCGCCAGCACCAGCACGGCCAGCAGCGCCCAGGACAGCCGTCGGGTCATGGCACGGGCCGGCCGGGCGGGGTGGGTGTCGGCGGCTCCAGCGGCAGGTCCCGGCCGAGCACGCCGAACGGACGCTCGTCGCCGGGGAAGTGGAAGTCGCGCAGGACGTCGGTGAAGCCGAACCGGCGGTACAGCCGCCAGGCCCGGGACCGCTGCTCGTCGGCCTCGGGGGTGGAGAGCAGCGTGGTCGTCCCCTCCGCCAGGCTGAGCAGGGCCCGCAGCTGCCGCGCGCCCAGGCCGTGCCCCTGCGCGGGCGGGCGGACGTGCAGCTCCACCACCTCGAAGCAGTGGGTCAGCCAGCGTTGCCGGGTCGGGGCGTCCAGTGCCCGCCAGACCTGGTCGTGCCACCACTGCCCGGAGCCGCCCAGGTAGCCGTAGCCGAAGCCGGCCAGGTGGCCCTCGCTGGTCAGGCTGGCGACGGCGCGGAAGCCGGGCCGGCGTACGTGGGTGGCGATGTAGCCGCGTCGGGACTCCAGCAGCTCAGGGCGGTAGCCCATCGCCTCGCCGTAGACGGCCACCACGTCGTCCAGCCGTCGGACGAGATCGTCCGGCGTCCACCGCACCAACCTCATGCCCGTACACCCTCCGCCGCTCCCGGGTCGCCGTCCGCGACCCACCCCAGCACCGCCCGGTCACCCACCACGTCGCGCACCTCGAACCGCGCGAAGAGTTCCTCCGCGTACCACCCCTCGGTGGGGGTCCGCATGATCGCCGCCCGGTGCTCCGGGTGACGGTACGCGAACGCCACGAGGTCCGCCGGGTCGCGCCACACGCTCACCGTGCCCTGCCAGCCCAGCGGGGCCTCGCCGATGCCGAAGCGGGCCAGCAGGCCGGGCGCGGCGTGCAGCGCGGCGGCCACCGGTGGGATCGCCCGCCAGAAGGTGGCCGCCCGACGGGGCCGCAGCCGGGCCCGGGTCAGCGCCAGCACCGGGCCGGTGACCCGGCCGCCGGGCGGCTCCCCGAACGGCCGGCGCCCCGACCATTCGCCCCGGCTGCTCAGCGGGCGCAGGTCGACCCGGACGGACGCGCGGGCGATCCGCGCCCAGGCGCGTCCCACCGGCGAGCCGTCGAAGCCGGCCGCGGCGGCGGGGGAGTCCCACACGGTCAGCGCCGCCCACCGGGTGAGGTCGGCGTCGCCCGGCCCGAAGCCGGTGCCGGTCCCGGTGCCGAGCAGCTTGCCGAACCGCACGCCGGGCACGGCCCGCAGCCGGCGGGGGGCGACCGCCATCCGGGTCAACGCCCGGGGCAGCGCGGCGCGGGAGGTGCGCCACACGTGCAGGGTGACCAGCTCCGGGACGTCGGCCCCCACGGTTCGCGCGCTGCTCAGCCCCATGGTTCGCTCGCTCACGCCACCGCCTCGCTCCGCTCCACGGCGGCGCGAGGCGCCACGCTGCTGAGCCCCATGGTTCGCGCGCTCCGCTCGCTCACGCCACCCCGGTCGGGACGCCGCCGGTGACCCGCAGCAGCTCCGGGTACGTGGTGGGGAAGACCGCCTGCGGCACGCCGCCGGCCGCCCAGATCTCGTCGTACGACTCCAGGGCGGTGTCCACCAGGGTGCGTAACGGGCGCGGGTGGCCGACCGGGGCGACCCCGCCGATCACCTGCCCGGTGTGCGCGCGGACGAACTCCGGGGTGGCCCGGCGCAGCCGGCCGACCCCGATGGACGCGGCCAGGCCGGCGGTGTCCACCCGGTGCGCGCCGGAGGTGAGCACCAGCAGCGGCGCGCCGTCCGCCTCGAAGACGAGCGAGTTGGCGATCTGGCCGACCGCGACGCCGAGTGACTCGGCGGCGGCAGCGGCGGTGTGGACCGCGTCGGGCAGCAGGCGGACGAGGCTCGGCGCGCCGGACCCGTCCCAGGCGCCCGCGGCGTCGAGCACGTCCTGCACCGCCCGCACGTTCGGGTGTGGCTGCATGTCGACCATTCTTCCCGGTACGCCGGTCGGCGGCTCAGCCGGCCGTGCCGGGCCCCGACCGGGCGGGGCGGGGCGACGTCCGGCCGGCTCCGGGCGGGACG
>NZ_WAAS01000277.1:0-8064 GCF_008806585.1 Micromonospora sp. AMSO12t | reverse complement strand
CCGCGCCCGCCACGGCGGCCAGCCCGGCCGGACCGGGCAGCAGGTCGCGGCGGCGTTGGACCAGCGCGACCTCGACCACCCGGGCACCGGCGCGCACCAGCTGGGCGGCCACCACCAGCAGCAGCGGGTGGCCCCCGGCCAGCACGAACCGGCCACCCGGCAGCAGGCCCTGCGCCTTGACGAACGTCTGCACACCGCCCGCCGTGAGCACGCCGGGCAGCGTCCAGCCGGGAAACGGCACCGGCAGGTCGTACGCGCCGGCGGTGAGCAGCACCGCCCGGGGTTCGAGCAGGCGGACCCCGGCCGGGCCGTGCGTGGCGACCCGGTAGCGCCCCGGCGCGGGCTGGTCGCCGGCGTACCCGTCGAGGCCGGCGCGGGTGCCGAGGACGCCCCACACCGTGGTGTCGGCGAGCCACCGGACGCCGGGCGCGGCGGTGGCCTCGGCGAGCAGCGCCCGACCGGCGGAGGACGGCGCGGTCGGCGGGGTGAACCCGGCCGGCGGCCGGCGGTAGATCTGCCCGCCCGGCTGCTCCTGCTCGTCGACGACGGTGACGGCGGCGCCGTGCCGGCCGAGGGTGGCGGCGGCGGCCAGCCCGGCCGGGCCGGCGCCGACCACCACCACGTCGGGCGCGCTCACCGGGGCACCGCCGTGCGGACCCGCATGTCGGCCCGTACCCGGATCAGGCAGGAACGCTGGCAGGGCACGTCGTCCACCGTGACGACGCACTCGAAGCAGATCCCCATGTTGCAGTAGGGCCCCCGGCGGGCGCCGCCGCGCGTGGCGCCGACGGCCCGCTCCCCGGCGGCCAGCAGCGCGGTGGCCAGGGACTCGCCCGGGTGGGCGAGCACCGGCCGCCCGTCCACCTCGATGGTGACCGGCGCGGGCCGGCCCATCGCGGTGCGCCTCGGCGCCTCGGCGGGCTGCGGCGGGCGGTGTTCAGACAAAGTTCAGCGCTCCGAAGCGGGCGGGTGAATAGTCCTCGATCGCACGGTCGGGCTCGCCGGTGACGACCATGGCGGCGAGGAGCCGGGCGTAGGTGAGGCCGAGGGTGAAGGCCGAGCCGCCGGTGGCGACGTACAGCCCCGGCCGGCGCGGCACCGCGCCGAGCAGCGGCAGGTGGTCCGGGGTGAGCGTGGTCATGCCCGTCCACGTCCGGATCACCGGCAGGTCCCACACCGCCGGGACCACCCGGGCGGCGTCGGCGTTGCCGACCAGCGACTCGTAGCGCAGCTCCGGGTTGGTCTCCAGGTCGACCTGTCCGGCGCGGCTGACCAGCTTGGCCGGCCAGCCGCCGCCGATCAGCACGTTGCCGTCCTCGGTCTGCTTCATCGACAGCCGCCGGCCGACGTGCTGGATCAGGTGCGGCAGGAACGGCCGACTGCGGGCGGTCGCGCTCATCGTCAGCCCGACCGGGAAGACCGGCAGCCGGACGTCGGCCATCGCGGCCAGCTCGGCGGTCCACACGCCGCCGGCGAGCACGACCGTGTCGGCCAGGTGGGTCTCCCCGGCGGTGTCTCCCGGGCCGGCCCCGGTGCGCAGTTCCCAGTGCCGGCCGCGCCGGTGCAGCCCGGTGACCCGGCAGCCGGTGCGCAGCACGGCACCGTGGCGGCCGGCGGCCCGGGCCAGCGCCGGGGTGACCAGCCGCGGGTTGGCCTTGCCCTCGCCGGGCACGTGGCCGGCGGCGAGCACGGTGTCGGCCAGGTACGGCGCGAACCGGCGCAGCTCCGGGCCGGAGAGCACGGCGACGTCGAGGCCGTACTCGCGTTCGAGGGCCGCCTTGCGGTCCAGCACGGCGATCTCCGCCGGGGTCTCGGCGAGCATCAATCCGCCGGTGCGGGACACCCCGCACCGCTCGCCGAGCTCGTCCTCGATGGTCGCCCAGGCCCGCACGGCGTCCAGGTGCAGCGGGAGCGCGCGGGCCGCCGCGCGGGCCGCGTCGTCGCCGTGCTCGACCATCCGGAACTCCAGCTGGAAGTGCAGGCTGCCCGCGTTCTGCCCGGAGGCGTGCCGGTTGACCTGGTCCTTCTCGACGAGCAGGACGCGGTTGCCGGCGCGGGCCAGGTGCCAGGCGGTCGCGCAGCCGAGCAGGCCGCCGCCGATGACCGCCGTGTCGTACGCAGTCACGGGAGCAGGTCGAGCTGGCTCATGGTGGCCCGGACGCGGTCCTGTTCGGCGGGGGTCAGCGGGAGCAGCGGCGCGCGGACGTGCCCGGCCGGCACGCCGCGCAGGGTGAGCGCGTACTTCATGATCGCCTGGGCGTTGCCGAACCGGGCGCCGTAGTCGGGCCCGAACCAGTCCTCCATGATCACGCGGTCGCGGGCGCCGAGGACCCGGGCCCGGTCGAGTTCCCCGGCGCGCAGCGCGCGGAAGAAGTCGGGGTGGTCGGCGCCGAGCACGGCGCCGGCGCCCATCAGCCCGTCGCCGCCGATCGTGGTCATCAGCTCGATGCCCACCTCGTTGGTGGGGATGCCGAAGTAGCGCACCCGGTGCCGCAGGGCCACCAGGCTCCGGACGAAGCCGCCGAAGTCGGGGGTGGAGTTCTTGACCGCCACCACGGTGTCCAGCGCGCTCAGCTCCAGCAGCAGGTCGGCGTCCAGGTCGACGGCGGTGCCGCGGGGCCAGTTGTAGACGCAGAGCGGGATGTCGACGGCCTCGGAGACGGCCCGGTAGAACGCCACGACCTCGGCGCGGGTGGGCACCACGTACGGCGGCGGGGTGAGCAGGATGCCGTGCAGGCCGGCGGCCCGGGCGGCCTCGGCGTGCCGGATGGCCTCCGCCGGCGTGTACGCGTTGCAGCCGCCGAGCACGGTGAGCCGGTCGCCGACCCGCTCGGCGGCCGTCCGGAACAGCTCGGCCCGCTCCTGTTCACTGAGACTGAACCACTCGCCCGTGGTGCCGCCGACGATCACCCCGTGCAGCCGCTCGGCGGCGAGCCAGTCCAGTTGCCCGCGCCAGGCGGCGAGGTCCAGCTCGCCCGTGGCGGTGAACGGGGTGGTGACGGCCGGGAGGTAGCCGAACCAGTCGACGCTGTCACGGTCCACTGCGGGTCCTTTCGACGGGCGCCGTCGTACCGCCCACGTGCGCGTACGCGGGCCGGGTGACGTGCCGGGTGGGTCAGGGGGTCGGCGGGGTGACCGCGATGATGAGCCGGGCCCGCTGGTCGCTGGCGTTGCGGTAGAGGTGGGGCAGCCGGGAGTCGAAGGTGATGGCCTCGCCGGTCTTCAGCACGTAGCTATCGCCGCCGATCTCCGCGACGACCTCACCGGTGACGGCGATCGCGCACTCGGTGGAGGGGTGCGCCCACGGCTCGGTGGAGCTGGCGTCGCCGGGCGCCAGCTCGGCTTCCAGCACCTCCAGGTCGCCCCGCCCCGGCGTGAGCCGGTCGTAGGCGATCTGCCCGGGGGGCGCGGCGAGCCGGGACCGCGAGCCGGGCCGGCTGATGTGCACCAGCGGGGCGTCCGGCTCGGAGAACAGCGCCGCGATGGAGGTGTCGAAGACCTTGGCGAGCTTACGCAGGGTGGCCAGGCTGGGGTCCGTGGCGCCGTTCTCGATCTGGCTGAGCAGGGCGGGCGACACGTCGGCCGCGGCCGCGAGCTGGCGCAGCGTGAGGGAGTGCTGCTGGCGCAGGTCGCGGAGCTGGTCACCGAGCATGCGTCTTTCCTCGTTCCGAAACAGTGTGGCTAGAAATGTTTGACGTGACTATACGCCGCTGTCTAGGGTGGTCAAACATAAGGTGAACGCGTTTGGCGCTACTAGACAAGCGGCGTTGAGGCACGAACGGGACACGAGTCCCGTCCGGGTACATCCAACCCCATGACGGCACAACGGCGCAGACCCGCGAAGCCGCCAGGGGTTGCACCAACGGCCCGGCCGCGGCGTCACCGACGTCACCGGGTGTGACAGCCCCCAGAGCCCGTCCCGCGCGGGCCGGCCCATACGAAGGTAGGAACAGCATGTCGGTGTCCCCTCGCCGGCTCCGCGTCGGAGCGATCGCTCTGGCGGCGCTGGCCATAGCCTCCAGCACCGCGTGCAGCGCGGGCGGCAGCGGAGGAAACGGTGACGGCGGTTCGGCCAAGACCCTCACCGTCAACACCTCGTTCGTCCTCAAGACCCTCGATCCCGGCCGGATCTACGAGGCGACCGGCCTCACCGCCGTGCACTCGCTCTACGACACCCTGCTGACCTTCGAGGGCTCGGACGTGAGCAAGCCGGTCCCGGCGCTGGCCGAGTCGTTCGAGGCGTCGCCCGACGCCAAGACCTTCACCTTCAAGCTGCGCGAGGGCGTGAAGTTCTCCGACGGCACCGCGCTGACCGCCGACGACGTGGTCTTCTCCCTCAACCGGCTGAAGAACGTCAAGGCCAGCCCGGCCGTCATGGTCAGCGGCCTCACGTTCGCCAAGACCGACGAGCGGACCGTGGTGGTCACCTCGGCGACCGCCGACCCGAACATCCCCGTGGTGCTCGCGATGCCCTCCACCGGCGTGGTGAACTCCAAGGTCGCCAAGGAGCACGGCGCGACCGACGCCGCCGACGCCGCCAAGAGCGACACCGCGCAGCAGTACCTCGACACGAACTCCGTCGGCAGCGGCCCGTACGTGCTCAAGTCGTACGACCCGTCGGCGCAGGTGGTACTGGAGGCCAACCCCAACTACTGGGGCGACAAGCCCGAGTTCAGCCGCGTCGTGCTGCGCAACATGGACGTGCAGACCCAGAAGCTGACCATGCAGCGGGCCGGCGGCTCCGAGATCGCGCTGGACATCTCCGGCAAGCTGCTGGAGGGGCTGCCGGGCAGCCTGAAGACCTCCGCCATGCAGGACACCGTCTACTTCCTCTTCCTCAACGCCGACCCGGCCGTCTCCCCGGTGAGCTCGAACGCGAAGTTCAACCAGGCGCTGCGGGCCGCCATCGACTACCAGGGCATCGCCGCGCTGTACGGCAAGGGCGCCGCCCCCGGCGCCGGCCTGGTTGCCCCGGCCTACCCGGGCGCGCTGCCCGCCGGCGAGGAGTCGAAGCGTGACGTGGCGAAGGCCAAGGCGTTGCTCACCGAGGCGGGGCTGACCAACCCCACGGTCAAGTTCAACTACCCGGCCATCACCTACAAGGGGGTCGACCTGGGCACGGTCGCGACGAAGGTGCAGGGCGACGCCGCCGAGGCCGGCATCAAGCTGGAGCTGACCCCGCAGCCGCTGACCACCTTCCTCGACGAGATGCGTACGGGCAAGATGGCCCTCGGGTTCACCCCGCAGAGCCTGAACTACCCGGTCGCCGACTCGCTGATCAACAACATGTCCCCCGGCCAGGCCACCGCGCTGCGCTCGGGCTGGACGGTGGAGCGGGCCGACCCGGCCGTCGTGGCCGCCGGCAAGAAGGTCACCGAGACCCTCGACCTGGCCGCCCGAGCCGCCGCCATGCAGGAGTGGCAGCGGGCGATGAACGCCGCCTCGCCGTACGTCGTCCTGGCCAGCAACTCCTCCACCGTGGTGGCGAGCGGCGACCTGACCGGCACGGACTACACCGCCGCCGGTTGGCAGGTCGACCTCGCCGCGGTGGGCCGGGGGTAGTCACTCCATGACGACGACAGTCGACGACGCCGAGCCGGGCGCGGTCACCACGACCGTGTCCCGGCCCCGGCCGCACCGGGCACTGCTGGTCCTCCTGCTCAAGCGGGTGGCCATCACCGCCGGCCTGCTGCTGGGCGTCACGATCGTGACGTTCGGTTTGGTCACCGTGGTACCCGGCGACCCGGTCACGGCCAACCTCTCCGACCAGGCGCTCAACGACCCCGCGACGGTCGCGGCGTTCCGCGAGAAGTGGGGCCTGGACCAGCCGCTGTACGTGCAGTACTTCCAGTACCTGGGCAACCTGCTGACGGGCGACCTCGGCATCTCCCAGCAGACCGGCCGCACCGTGACCGACGACCTGTTCCAGTACGTGCCGGCGACCATGGAACTGGCCATCCCCACCATGGTGCTGGCGCTGCTCATCGGCACCGGGATCGGCATGCTCGCCGCCGTACGCAACGGTCGGGTCACCGACCAGCTGATCCGCGTCGGCGCGCTGCTCGGCCTCTCCACCCCGCCGTTCTGGCTGTCGCTCGTCGTGCTCTACGTGTTCTTCTACCAACTCGGCCTCGCGCCCAGCGGCGGCCGGCTCTCCACCGACTTCAGCCCACCGCCGACGGTGACCGGCATGTACACGGTCGACGCCGCCCTCGCCGGGCAGTGGGACGTCGCCTGGGACGCCGCCCAGCACCTGATCCTGCCGGTGCTCGTGCTGACCAGCCTGACCGTGGCGATGCTCGTCCGGTTCGTCCGCTCGTCCATGCTGGAGGTGCTCCAGCAGGACTACATCCGGGCCGCGTACGCCAAGGGCCTGCCCGCCCGGGTGGTGTTCCGCCGGCACCTGCTGCGGGCCGGCCTGGTCCCGGTGATCACCGTCTCCGGGCTGGCCTTCGCCTCGCTGCTCTCCGGCACGGTGCTGGTGGAGAACATCTTCGGCTGGCCGGGCCTCGGCCAGTACGCGTACCGCAGCGCGACGGCGCTGGACCTGCCCGCGATCCTCGGCGTCAGCCTGTTCGTGGCGCTGGTCTACACGCTGGTCAACCTCACCGTCGACCTGCTGTACGGGCTCATCGACCCGAGGATCCGCCTGTCATGACCGCACTCGCACCCGATCCCGTGGCGCCCGACCCGAAGGCGACCGCCGCGCTGACCCGGCGCCGCTTCCTGGGCGGCCGGCTGCGGGGACGTTCGACGGCGCGGCCCATCTGGCGCCAGCCGATCGCCGTGGTGGCCCTGGTCATCCTCGGCGGGTGGCTGCTGGCGGCGCTCCTCGCCCCGCTCGTGGCGCCGTTCGACCCGCTGGCGCAGAGCCCCGACGCCTACGCGCCGCCGTCCGGCACGCACTGGTTCGGCACCGACTCCCTCGGCCGGGACGTGTTCAGCCGGGTGATCCACGGCTCCCGCCTGTCGATCCCCCTCGCGCTCGCCATCGTCTCGCTCGCCCTGCTGATCGGCGGCCTCCTCGGCCTGGTCGCCGGCTACGTGGGCCGGTTCGTCGACGAGGCGCTGATGCGCCTGACGGACCTGGTCTTCGCGTTCCCGCAGATCATCCTGGCGATGGCGGTCACGGCCGCATTCGGCCCCAGCACCCGCAACGCCGTCCTCGCGCTGGTCATCGTCTCCTGGCCGGTCTACGCCCGGGTCATCCGCAGCGCCGTGCTGACCATGCGCGGCGAGGACTACCTCAGCGCCGCCCGGCTGCTCGGCATCGGGCCGATGCGCGCGCTGCGCCGCGACGTCCTGCCCAACAGCGTGGGGCCGGCGATCGTGCTGGCCACCCTCGAACTGGGCAACGCCGTGCTGCTGCTCTCCGCGCTGTCCTTCCTCGGCCTCGGCCCCCGCCCGCCGGCCGCCGAGTGGGGCTCGATGGTGGCGCTCGGCTCGCAGGACCTCTCCATGTGGTGGGTCAGCGTCTTCCCCGGTCTGGCCATCCTCACCGTGGTGATGGCCTTCAACGTGCTCGGCGACGCGCTGCGCGACCGGATCGACCCCCGCTACGCGAAGGGACGTTGAGAAATGGCACCCCTGCTCGAGGTCGACTCCCTGGCCGTCACCCTGCCCGGTCCCACCGGGCCGCTGCCGATCCTGCACGATGTGTCGTTCACCGTCGACGAGGGCGAGATGGTCGGCATCGCCGGGGAGAGCGGGTGCGGCAAGAGCCTCACCGCGCAGACCCTGCTCGGGCTGCTGCCCGCCGGCGCCAAGGTCACCGGATCGGCCCGGTTCGCCGGCACCGAACTGCTCGGCCTGGACACGAAGCGCTGGCAGAAGGTACGCGGCGCCGGCATCGCGATGGTCTTCCAGGACCCCACGGCGGCGCTGCACCCGATGCTCACGATCGGCCGGCAGCTCACCGAACACATGCAGGTCCACCTGGGCCTGGACCGGCGGGCGGCCGACCGGCGGGCGGTGGAACTGCTCGAGCAGGTCCGCATCCCCGACCCGCAGCGGGCGGTGCGGGCGTACCCGCACCAGTTCTCCGGCGGCATGCGGCAGCGGGCG
>NZ_WAAS01000276.1:0-8080 GCF_008806585.1 Micromonospora sp. AMSO12t | reverse complement strand
GGTGTGGTCACCGGGACAGGGCCGGTGAACGGGGAGCTGCCGACGACGTTGAACGACCGGATCCGGTAGTGGTAGGTGACGCCGCGCGCCAGCCCGGTGTTGGTGAAGCCCCGGCCGGTGACGGTGAAGGTCGCCACCTCCAGGCCGAACGCCGGGTCCAGCGCCCGCTGCACGATGAACCCCGCGCCCGGTGCCGCCGGCGTGCTCGCCGCCCAGGCGAGGATCACCGTCGCCGTGTCCGGCCCGGGTGCCGTCGCGGTGGCGGTCACCCCCGTGGGCGGGCCCGGCGCCGGCGGGGTGGTCGCCCGGGCCACCGTAGACCAGGCCGACGAGGCGCCGAGATAGGTGGTCCGCACCCGGTAGTAGTACGTGGTGTCGGGGGCGACGGCGATGTCGAGATGGTTGTCGCCGACGCCGATCGCGGTGGTGCCCGGCCCGCTGCTGAACGTCGGGTTGGTGGCCCGCTGCACGTCGATCCCGGTCGCGAAGGAGCGGTTGGCCCAGCGCAGCGCGATCCGCAGCGGCGCGGCCGGCGGGATCGCCGCGGTCAGCCCGGCCGGCGCGGCGAGATGCACCGAGGCCGGCACGCTGTTGGACCACGTGGAGCAGCTCACCGCGTTCTCCGCCCGGATCCGGTAGTGGTAGGTCACCCCGGGGATGACGCTGGCGTCGGTGTAGCGGGTCGCCGTGGCCGCCACCGTGATCGCCGTGAGGCCCGCCGTGAAGGCGGCGTCGGTGGCCCGCTGGAGCTGGTGGCTGGTGGCCGGTGGTCGGCTCCCGTTGCCCGTCCAGGTCAGCGCGATCGCGGGCAGCGCGGTGGCCGAGCCGGGGGCGGGGGTCGCGGTCAGCCCGGTCGGTGCCCGGGGCGACACCCGCAGCACCAGCGGCCGGATCATGCCCTGGTCCCGGTGGCCACCGAGCTGGCTGTGCCAGTGGTACTCCCAACCGAGGTTGACGAGCTGGTTCACCACGACCGCGGGTCGGCCGTCGACCGGGCTGACCGGGGTCGAGCCGGTCCGGGCGCCCGCCGGCCGTAGCGGGTCGAGCAGCCGTACGCTGTCGCCGATCTTGAACGGCAGAGGCGGCGCGACCGGCCGGAGCGCGACGATCACGTCCTCGCGCGGGTCGACCCGGACGACCTGCTTCCAGCCCCGCTCCGCCGGGTGCGGCGGCCGGGTGGCACCGTCCCAGCCGACCCGGCCGACCAGCTGCACGTCGCAGCCGGTGAACCGCACCGGCTGGGTCTGCCGGCTGTTGCCGCGGATCCGCCAGAGTTGGGTGCCGTCGCCGGGCCCGCCCACCGCGACGGCCGGATCGCTGACGTGCAGCACCTCCGTGGCCGGGTCGGTCGGCCCGAGCGGCAGGACGGTGGGAGAGAGCGGCCCGGCGTGCGGGTGCCCGACGCCGAGCCGGCCGACGAGCCGGCCGTGGTCCGGTTCGAAGACCTGCTGCACCGCCTTGACCTCCAGCGGCAGGAGCACCGGGGCGGCGGCGCCGGCCGGGACGAAGCTGACCGTCGCGGCGTGCACCGGGACCACCGTGTCGCGCGCGGTCCGGGTGCCGAACGCCACGTCGTACGCCGGCTGCGGCACGATCGGCGGGCGCTGGCTGGCCGCGTACGCCTCGGGCAGGCGCTCGCGCAGCCGCGCCAGGTCGTACGGCGGCGCCGGGGTGCCGGCGACCCGGAACTGGAGCAGGGTGCGGGTGTTCGGACCGTACCCGGGGTGGGTCGGCGGCGCGCTTCCCTCGGCGCTGCGGTCCGGGGCGCCGGTGTGGTGGTCGGCGCGCGGGTCGAAGCCGGGCAGCGGGGCCGGGCAGTCGTTGTAGAGGATCAGCGTGCCGCCGGGCGCGACGGTGGAGAAGTCGACAAGCACGTCGGCCGCCTCCCCCGGGGCGAGCAGCAGCGCGTGCGCGTCGACGTTGAGCACGGTCGGGTCGCGCCGGTCGTACCGGTAGCTGACCGGCCGGTTCGGCACCACCACCGGCGCGGGCAGCAGGCCGCACTCGTTGCCGATCTGGACGAGCTCCGGGCCGGCGGCGCGCGGGTCCGGGACCCCGCCGTCGCGCCCGTCCGTCGGCCAGCCGGCGGGCCGCTCCGGCGCGCGTACCGCCTCCACCGTCGGCACCTCGCCGGCGTCGGCGTCGGCCAGCCCGCCGTCCGGGTCCCACATCGGCCCGTTGGAGCGAGCCCGGTAGAGCTGGAGATTCAGACCGCGGTCCAGGCAGGCGTTGAGGATCCGGAACCGGTATGTCCTCGGCTCGACCTCCAGGTACGGGTACGCGATCCCGTTGACCAGCACGGTGTCGCCGAACGCGTCCGGCACCGCCGAGGGGTGCGGGACGCCCGGCGCGAGCGGCGGCTCGTCGGGGTCGGCGACGGGGTCGTGGTGCGGGTTCGGCACGGGGTCCGCCCGGTGCCGCGTACCGCCGTGCTCCCGCTGCCCGGCGTCGTCGCCCGTACGCGACCACGGACCGTAGTCCCACCGGCCGGTCGGGTTCGTCCCGTCGGCCCGGTGCGGGTTCTGCCGGGGCTGGTAGACGTGCGGGTGCCAGAGGCTGCCCCGGGAGCCCCAGCGGTCCCGGTCCCACGTCGGGTCCTCCCCGGCGAGCTGGGCGTCCTCCGGCACGAACGTCTTGTCCTCGATCACCAGGGGCAACTGGTCGGCGGGGAGCACCTCGTCGGCGACGAGCCGCTCCTCGGCGGGGTCGGTGAGCAGGTAGAGGGCGACCTGGCCGGAGTAGACGGTGAGCCGGGCCAGGCCGACGGTGTTGTCGTGGAACCAGCACAGCCGCCCGCTCTGCTCGTTCGGGTAGTAGAGCGTGGTGGCGCCCGCGCCGGGCGGCGGCATGTCGGGCACGTGGGTCAGGCCGGGCCCCGTCGGGTAGGGGGTGATCTCCCCGGCCGGCGTCACCCACTGCCAGGGGTTGCCGGCGCTGGTCCAGCCGGTGTGCGCGCCCGCCAGCCGCAGCACCGCCCGGTTCTGCGGGTAGGGCGCCGGGCCGTCGAGCGGGCCGGCCCCGGCGCCGTCGACGGTCGGGTCGACCGGCAGGAAGAGCTCGCCGGAGCGGCCGGTGGGAAGCTGGTTGATGAACTTGACCCGGACCGGCCGGCCGCGCCGGGCCAGGATGAGCGGGCCGAGGTGCCAGGGGCGCCCCGCCGGCGCGACCGTGTTGTGCCCGTGGGCGTCCGTGCCGAGGTTGAGCTGCCGGTAGCCGCGCAGCCGGGTCGCCGGCAGGTCCCGGTGCAGCCGCTGCGCGTACTGCTCCAGGCCAATCTCGTAGTAGTCGCAGCCCGGATAGCTGGCGGTGTCCGGCACCGCCACCGGCAGGTGGGCGCCCAGCTCGGTGCGGCCGAGCGCGCCGGGGCGGGGCAGCGCGTCGACGAACTTGCGGATGCCGGTGCCGGGCAGCACGCAGCCGTCGGCGTCGACCACCGGCAGCGGGCTGCGGGCCTGGTTCGGCAGCGGACCGAAGTAGCGCGGGACGGCGGCCGGGTCGAGGCTGGCCGGCGCGGCGACCGGCTCGGCCGCGCGCCGGGCCGCCGGCACGGGACCCGCCCCGGTCCCGTCGGCGTCGTGCTCGGCGCGGGCGCTCGCCCGCTCCGCCCACGGGATCCGGAGTCTGCGGAACAGCTCCATGGCTCTCCCCGGTGTCCGGGCGCGGCGGCCGCCACGTCGGCGTGGCGGACCGGTCGCGCGTCGCTGACGATGCGTGAGGAGTCAACCGCAGCATGCGACCTCGACGCCGATGTTAGGAAGTACCCAATCGTCCGTATCTGTGGCAAGGACGCGACTCGCCGCCCTGCCGGCGGAGTGTCCCGCCCGACACGCCGGCCGGGTGGCTGCGGGTGGCTACCCGCCATGCGCGACGCAGGACACGCGCGTGTCGCACCGGCCCGGCCGGGTCAGTCGGCGGGACGCTCCGGCTGGCAGACCGGGCACCAGTAGGTGACCCGCTCGCCCAGTTCCTCCTTGCGGATCGCGGTGCCGCACCGCCGGCAGGGCTGGGCGCTCCGGCCGTAGACGTAGCTGGTCTGCCCCCGGCGCAGCGATCCGGTGGTGCTCTGCGTCCAGCGGCCCCGGTTCGCCGCGAGCAGCTTCTGCGCGAGGGCGACGGTGCCGGCGAGGTCCGGCACCGCGCGCACCGGGGTCCACGGCGAGACGCCGCGCAGGAAGAGCACCTCGCACTTGTAGAGGTTGCCGACGCCGGCCAGGTTGCGCTGGTCCAGCAGGGCCTCGGAGATGGTGACGTCCGGGTCGGCGGCCAACCGGCGCACCGCCTCCGCCGGATCCCAGTCCGTGCCGAGCAGGTCGGGGCCGAGGTGCCCGACGAGCGACTCCTCCTCGGCGGTCGGCACCAGCGCCAACTCGTGCAGGTGGTAGCCGACGGCGACCGCCCGCGCGCCGCGCAGCACGACCCGGATCAGGTGCGCCGGCCGGGCCGCCCAGCGTTCCCCGGGCGCGTACGCCCGCCAGGCGCCGTCCATCCGCAGGTGCGAGTGCAGCGTCCAGCGCGCCCCGCCGTCGTCTCCCGGGGCCGCGTCCCCGGCCGCACCGCCGCCCTGCGCCGGGGCCGTGCCGCCCTGCGCCGGGGCCGTGCCGCCCTGCGCCGGGGCCGTGCCGCCTCCTTGCGGTGTGATCGGGGCGTCGGGCGGTGGCGTGGCGTGCGGTGGGGCGGTGAGCCGCAGCAGCAGGTGCTTGCCCCGGCTGGCCGACTCCCGCACCGTCCAGCCGGCGAGGTCGGTCGCGGCGAGTTGCGGCACCCGGAAGTCGCTTCCGGCCAGGCGGGCGCCGGCCAGGGCACGGTGCAGTACGCGGGCGGTGTTCCAGACGGTGTCGCCTTCGGGCACCCGTCCATCCTTCCTCGTCCGAGCCGAATTCGCATGTGTCGCTATTTGTATGGTGGTTCCTGTCGATCTACCGACAAGGGCACGATCAGGGAGTTCTGAGGAGAATGCCCATGATTCTGCCCCAACGTCGTGCCCGTACCGCCGCCCTGACCGTCATCCTCGCCCTCGCCCTCGTACCCGCCCCGAGCCCCGCGCTCGCCGCCGCCGGCGGCGAACGGTGGAGCACCGACCTCTCCCGCGTCGACGCCGACGACGTCAACGTCCGGCACACCCGCGCCGGGCTCCGCCTGGCCGACCCCCGCCCCGCGCGGTCCCGCGCGCCCCGCAGCGCGGTCGCCGAGGGGATCTTCCTCGCGTCGCCGCGCACCCTGGCCCGGCCGGCCACCCGGATCCGCGCGGCCGTCGACGCCCGCACCGCAGCCGGCGGCACCGCCGAGGCCCAGGTGCGGGGCTGGCGGGCGGCGGGCTGGACCGAGTGGCGCGAGGCCACCGGCGGGGCGGTCTTCGACCGGCCGGTCACCCGCGTGCAGACCCGGGTGGTGCTCACCGCGAGCCGGCCGGGCGCGACCGCGGAGGTGCGCGCCGTGCGACTCACCGCCGACACCGCCGCCGCCGTCGCCGCCTCGCCCGGCCTCACCTACCGGGTGTACGCGACGCGGATCGGGCTGGTCGGCGAGGTGACCGCCAACGGGCACACGATCGTGACCGGGGACCACTTCGTCGCGCTGCCGTCCCGGCGCGCCCTGGCCCCGGCGAACACCGGCGACTACACCGTGCGGGTCTGCACCACCACGGGCAGCCGCTGCGAGTACGCCCCGGTCTGGGACGTCGGCCCGTGGAACACCCGGGACGACTACTGGAACCTCAGCGCCGTCCGGGAGAACTGGAAGGACCTTCCGCAGGGCCGGCCGCAGGCACAGGCGGCCTACCAGGACGGCTACAACGGCGGGCGGGACCAGTTCGGGCGGGTGGTGTTGAACCCGGCCGGCGTCGACCTCGCCGACGGCACCTTCTGGGACGGGTTGCAGCTCACCACCAACGCCTGGGTGGACGTGGCGTACCTGTGGACCGGCGGCGGCCCGCGTGGCGTGGTCGGCGACGGTCCGCTCAACATCCGCGCAGGCGCCGGCACGGGGTACGCGGTGCGCGGCCTGGCCGCCCGGTACGCCAACGTGCCGATCGAGTGCTACGTGACCGGGCAGACCGTCGCCGGCCCGTACCGGACCACCAACCGGTGGAACCGCCTCACCGGCGGCCAGTACGTCAGCCACGCGTACGTCTCGGCGGTCTACGGCGGCACCGTGCCGCTCTGCTGACCACCACCCGCGTACGCCCGCCGGGCCGGCTGGCTCCGGTCCGGCCCGGCGCCCGGGTCGCCCGCCCCCGCCGGCCCGGCGCCCGCGCGGTCCCTTGCCCGGTCGGCCCGTTGCCTGCCCGGCCCGTTGCTCAGCCGGCCGTGATGTGCAGCAGGTCGCCCTGCGCCACCGCCAGCAGGTCGACCGCCCGGCCGCCGTTGACCGCCACGGCGACCCGGCCGGCGGAGTCGACGTGCACCAGCAGCCCGCCCGGTCGGGCGTCGCCGAAGGTACGCCCGTGCACGGCCTCCCGGCCGGGCCCGGCACCCGCGCCCGGTCGCACCCGGACCCGGACCGGCAGCGCCGCCAGCAGGTCGGCCGGCGCCGCCAGTTGGACGTTGCCGAAGTGGTCGACGGTCAGCACCTCGGCCGTGAACCCGTCCGCCTCGCGCCGGAGCACCGGCGCCGGCAGCCGGACCAGGGACTCCGGGTCGACCGCCGGGCCGACCCCGGACAGCGGTGCGCCGAGCGCCAGCCGCGCGGCGACCGGCGCGAAGACGTCCCGGCCGTGGAACGTGCGGGACACCTCGGGCGCGAGCCACTCCGGATCGGTCAGCTCGACGGCCGCGGTCACCCCGCCCAGCGCCTCGGCGGCCTCCACCAGCAGGCCGTTGTCCGGCCCCACCAGCAGCCCGCGGGGCGTGGCCAGCGCGACGCCCCGCCGGGTGGTGCCCACGCCCGGGTCGACGACGGCCACGTGCACCCCCTGCGGCAGGTGCGGCACGGCCTGCGCGAGCACCGCCGCGCCCCGGCGTACGTCGGCCGGCGGGACGAGGTGGGTCACGTCGACGACCCTGACCTCCGGCGCCAGCCGCGCGATCACCCCGTGGCAGGCGGCGACGAATCCGTCGGCGAGGCCGTAGTCGGTGGTCAGCGAGATCCACGGGGCGCGGGCCGCGTCGGCGGGCGGGCCGGCGACGACCTGCCGACCGTGGACCGGGCGGCCGGCGGGGACCCGTCCGTCGGCGGTGAGGGGCAGGTCCGGGACCGGCCCGTCGGCGGTGAGGGGCAGTTCCAGGACCAACTCGTCGTGCAGCGGGATGCCGTCCTCGCCGACCACCGGGATGCTCGGCTTGAGCCGGCGGGCCCGGTCCACCGCGCCCCGGTCCACGCACACCAGCCGCAGCCCGCGCCGCTGGTAGAAGCGCAGCGCCCGCAGGTTGTCGTTCGTGGTGACAAGCCAGAGCCGGGCCCGGCCGCCGGCCCGGGCCACCTCGCCGGCCGCCGCCAGCAGCGCCGTGCCGACGCCGCCGCCGGGCGTCGCGGCCACCACGCTGACCACCTCCAGCCCGTCGGCGTCGTCGTGGTGGGCGAGCACCCCGACGACCGCCCCGGCCCCGTCGGTCGCCACCAGCGCGGGCAGCGTACGCAGGTCGTACCGGGTGTCGTGGGCGACGACGTACGGCCCGCCCCACTCGCGTTCGTGCAGCGCGTCCACGGCCGCCCGGTCCCCGGCCCGCGCCGGCCGGACGGTCACCCCGTCCGCCCCGTCCACCACGGTCATCGTCGGCTCCCCTCGTCGCCCGGTCGGGATCGTACCGACGCCGGCAGACCGCCCCGGTCGACCGGGGCGGTCTGGCAGAAATGGGACAGCCGCACTGACCGACCGGCCACTGCCGGGACGGGATCCGGTTGGGCAGACTGCCAGGGGTGACCAACCGGAGCCTGCCCGCCGTCGCGGTGCTCGTGATCGCCGCCGCCCTCACCGCCGCCTGCGGCGACGACGCGGAGGACCGGCGCGCCGCGCCGCCGGCCGCCACGGCGTCGACCCCGGCCGACGTGCCGACCCCGGGCCCGACCGGCGCGGCGGAAGCCACGGCGACGCCCGCCGCCCCGCCGAGCGCCCGGCCGACGGGGGCGGGTCCGGCGGGTCCGA
>NZ_WAAS01000275.1:0-8084 GCF_008806585.1 Micromonospora sp. AMSO12t | reverse complement strand
TGGCCGGGCTCGGGGCGTACCGGCTGGGACGGGCGGTGCGGGCGCTGTCCGGGTGCGCCCCCTCCGCACGCCCCCGGCTGCTGCCCGAGCTGGCCGAGTCCGCCCAGCTCGCCGGCTGGCTCGCCGCGGACGCGGGGGACGCCGCCGGCGCCCTGGACGCGTACCGGCTGGCACTGCGCGCCGCCGCGACGGCCGGCGACCCGCCGCTCGCCGGGCACGTGCTCGGCTCGGCCAGCCACCTGCTCACCGGCGTCGGCGACCCGGAGGGCGCGCTGGTGCTGGCCCGCACCGCGTACGCGGGGGCACGGCGGTCGGCCAGCCCCGGCCTGCGTGCCCTGCTGCTGCACCGGGTGGCCCTGGCCGCGGCGCTCGGTGGCCGGGCGGGGGCGGCCCGGCAGGCGCTCGACGCGGCCCGTCGGGTGACCGACGCGCCGGAGCCGGGCCGGGAGCCACCGTGGCTCTACTGGCTCGACGGGCCGGAGTTGGCGGCGATGACCGGGCGCACGCTGGTCGCTCTGGGCCGACCGCTCCCGGCCGAGGCGCCCCTGCACGCCGTCCGGCGGCGCGGCCCCCGCACCTCCGCGATCTACGGCGGCTGGCTGGCCCGGGGCTACCTGCAACTCGGCGAGGTGGAGCGGGCCTGCGCGGTGGCCGGCGAGGCGCTGCTCGACGCGGTCCGCGCCGGGTCGCCCCGCGCGCTGGGCCAACTGGCCGACGTACGCCGGCGGCTGGCCGGGCACGGCGACGAGCCGGCCGTCCGGCGGTACCGGGCGCTCGCCGCCGCGGCGGCTCCGTACCTGCCCCGTCCGGGGCCGCCACCTGGGCCGGCAGGCCGGCAGGCTCCCACGTGGCGTGCGGCGCGTCGGCCCCCCGGTGCCGCGACGGGGTCCGCCCCGACCGGCTAGCGTCGTGGCGTGACCCACGCTGCTCCTGTTTCCCCCGTCGACCGCGCCGGGCTGCGCCAACGGATCGACAAGGCCCTGACCGAGTTCCTGGCGAGCCAGCGCGCCTGGATGGCCGGGGTCGACGACGCCCTGGCTCCGCTCGCCGAGGCGATCGAGGCGTTCGTCCTCGGCGGCGGCAAGCGACTGCGCCCGGCGTTCGCCTACTGGGGGTTCCGGGGAGCCGGCGGGGTGGACACCGACCAGGTGGTCACCGCCCTGGCCGCGTTGGAGTTCGTGCAGGCCAGCGCGCTCATCCACGACGACCTGATGGACCGCTCCGACACCCGGCGCGGCGAGCCGGCGGTGCACCGGCGGTTCGCGGCCCGGCACCGGGCGTCCGGCTGGGGCGGCGACGCGGACGGCTTCGGCGACGCGGCGGCGATCCTGCTGGGCGACCTGTCCCTGGTCTGGTCCGACGCCCTGCTGCACTCCGCCGGCCTGGACCCGCGCACGGTGGCCCGGGCCCGGCCGGTCTTCGACGCCATGCGCACCGAGGTCACCGTCGGCCAGTACCTCGACGTGCTGACCCAGGTCACCGGGGACACCTCGGTGGAGCGGGCCGGCAAGGTCGCCCGCTACAAGTCGGCGAAGTACACGGTCGAACGGCCGCTGCTGCTCGGCGCCGCGCTGGCCGACGCGTCGGCGGAGGTCCGGGCGGCGTACTCCGCGTACGGGCTGCCGCTGGGCGAGGCGTTCCAGCTCCGCGACGACGTGCTGGGGGTCTTCGGCGATCCCGCCCAGACCGGCAAGCCGGCCGGTGACGACCTACGTGAGGGCAAGCGGACCTACCTGGTGGCGGCGGCCCTGGAGACGACCGACGGGGCGGGCCGGGAACTGCTGCTCGGCGGGCTGGGCGACCCCGGGCTGGACGAGGCCGGGGTCACCCGGCTGCGCGAGCTGATCGACGGCAGCGGGGCGCTGGCGCGTACGGAGCAGCGGATCGGGGTGCTGACCGACACCGCGCTGGCGGCGCTGGCCGCCGTCGACCTGGACACCGAGGCCCGGCAGGCCCTGGTCGACCTGGCCATCGCCGCCACCCGCCGCGCCGACTGACCCGCTGACCGGCCCACCCGCGCGGGGGCGAGGGGCAGGGGCGGGTCAGAAGCCCAGGGCCTGGGCCCGGCGCTTCACCTCGCGGGCCTGGTCGCCGGCGAGGGCCTTCGCGGGGCTGCCGCCCGGCAGGGTGTCGTCCGGCTCGTAGAGCCAGCGCAGCGCACCCTCGTCGTCGTAGCCCCCGTCGGCCAGCAGGTTGAGCACGCCGGGCAGGTGCTTCAGCACCGTCTGGTTGGCCACCAGGTCGGCCGGTATCCGGCGGACGCCGTCGCGGCGTACCGCGATCAGCTCCCGGTCCCGGATCATCTGGTGGACCTTGCTGATCGACACGTCGAGGCGCTCGGCCACGTCCGGCAGGGTCAGCCAGTCGGCGGCATCGGCGGGGCCGGCGGATTCGGGGCCGGGCACGGCCCGGTCGGCGGGTACTGAGTCGGTCACCGGACCACCCTGCCATGTCCCGCCCGATCGGGGTCAACGGCACCCCCACGAGCCGGCTGAGCAGGGCCGGCGGGGGAAGCGAGCGCGGCGGGGCAGTCCTGGTCGCACCCCATCTGTAGCATCCTGTTCAACCTTCACCCCCTGGACACATAGACTCCCTGCCGATGGACACACAGGTCGCCGACACGTTGCTGGGCTCGCTGATCGACGGGCGCTACCGCATCCGCGGTCGCGTGGCCCGTGGCGGCATGGCGACCGTGTACACCGCCACCGACGAACGCCTCGAGCGCACCGTCGCACTCAAGATCATTCACCCGTCCCAGGCCCCGGAACCAGGGGCGCGGACGGCGGGCTTCGTGGAGCGGTTCACCGACGAGGCGAAGACCATCGCCCGGCTGACCCACCCCAACGTCGTCGCCGTCTACGACCAGGGCAAACACTCGGGCCTGCCCTACCTCGTGATGGAGTACGTCCGCGGTCGCACCCTGCGCGACGTGCTCGCCGAGCGGCGTCGGCTCAACCCCGACGAGGCGCTGGCCATCGCCGAGCAGATGCTCGCCGCGATCGCCGCCGCGCACCGGGCGGGGCTGGTGCACCGCGACGTGAAGCCGGAGAACGTGCTGGTCGCCGAGGCCCCCACCGGCGGCGCGGCCAACCTGGTCGACAGCGTCGTCAAGGTCGCCGACTTCGGGCTGGCCCAGGCGGTCGAGGCGAGCGCCGACGACGAGAACGGCAACCAGTTGATGGCCACGGTCGCGTACGTGGCCCCGGAGCTGGTCACCGACGGGCACGCCGACCCCCGCACCGACGTCTACTCCGCCGGCATCGTGCTGTTCGAGATGCTCACCGGTCGGGTGCCCTACGACGGGGACCGTCCGGTCGACGTCGCCTGGCAGCACGTCGACAACGACGTCCCGACGCCGTCGACCCTGGTGCCCGGCCTGCCCAGGGCGCTCGACGAACTGGTCGCCCGGGCCACCCGGCGTGATCCGGGCGCCCGGCCGACGGACGCCGGCGCGTTGCTGGCCGAGGTGCAGGCGGTCCGGGACGACCTGGGCGACGCGAACACGCGTACCGCCGTGTTGCGCCGGGTGTCCGACGAGCCGATGGCCGGGCCGACCATGATGGTCGCGGCGGTCCAGCCGGCCCAGCGGCCCGCCTGGGCCCGGCTGCCCGAGGGCGCCGCCCCCCGGGCGGGCCGTCGCCGGGCCGAGCCCGACGAGGACGAGGGCCTGTGGTCGCGGCTGTCCGCGCTGCGCGCCCGGGTGATGGGCGACCCGCGCGGCCGCAGGGCGGTCATCGCCGCCGCGGTGGTGCTGGTCCTGCTGGTCGCCGGCGGCGGCTGGTGGCTGGCGGCCGGACGCTACACGGAGGCCCCGCAGCTGGTGGCGATGACCAAGGCCGACGCGGAGGCGCAGGCCGCCCGCGTCGGGGTCGTCCTCAGCTACGCCGATCCGCGCTACGACGAGAAGGTCCCGAAGGACGCCGTCCTGGCGCAGGACCCGGCCTCGGCCACCCGGATCGTCAAGGGCGGCACGATCACGCTGACCCTCTCGCTGGGGCCGGAGCGCTTCCCGGTGCCCGACGTGGTGGGCAAGGAATTCGAGCTCGCCGAGGCGGACCTGCTCGACGCGAAGCTGGTGGTGGCGAAGGGCACCGCCCGCTACGACGACAACCTGCCCGCGGGCGTCGTGTTGGAGACCAACCCGAAGGTCGGCGCCGAGGTGAAGCCGGGCGACAAGATCACGGTCGTCCTCAGCAAGGGCAAGGCCCCGATCTCCGTGCCCAACCTGGTCGGCAAGAGCCTGGGTGAGGCCAAGACGATCCTCGCCCAGCTGGGCCTGGAGCTGGTGGAGCCCACCTACAAGGACTCCGACAAGCCCAGGGACGAGATCCTCGGGCAGAGCCCGGCCGACGGCACCGGGGTGGAGCGGGGAGCGAAGGTCAAGCTGGAACTCAGCAAGGGCCCGCCGCTGGTCGCCGTGCCCCGGGTCATCGACCTGCCCTGCCAGCAGGCCAAGCAGCTCCTGGAGAGCCAGGGCTTCCCGGTGGCGATCCAGTTCAACCCGAACGGCATCACCCGGTTCCAGAACCCGCCGGAGAACACGCAGGTGCCGCCGGCCACCCCGGTCACCCTCGGATGCATGTAGCGATGCCGGCACCGCAGCGGCTGGTCGGCTCGCACACGCCCACCTCCGGCGGCCTGGCGAGGGCCGCCCTGCCGTACGCCGACGCGGCCGGCTCGCGGGTCGTGCAGGTCTACGTGTCCAACTCGCGGGGCTGGGCGCTGCCGCCCGGCGACCCGGCCCAGGACGTGGCGTTCCGCGACGGCTGCGGCGAGCGGGGCGTGCCCGTCTTCATCCACGCGTCCCTGCTGGTCAACCTCGGCTCCCCCACCGCCAACACGGTCGAGCGTTCGGCGGAGACGCTCGCCCACGCGCTGCGCCGGGGCCGGGCGATCGGCGCCGAGGGCGTGGTCTTCCACGCCGGCAGCGCGGTCGACGAGGGGTACGCCGAGGCCGCCATGCGGCAGGTACGCGAGACGCTGCTGCCGCTGCTCGACGAGGCGGCGGCAGCGGACGGCCCGCGGCTGCTGGTCGAGCCGAGCGCGGGCGGCGGTCGCTCGCTCGCCTCGCGGGTGGAGCAGCTCGGGCCCTACCTCGACGCGGTGGAGCGGCACCCCTGGCTCGGGGTCTGCTTCGACACGTGCCACGCCTGGGCCGCGGGGCACGATCTGGCCGCCGAGGGCGGCATGACCGCGACGCTGGACACGCTCGTGGCGACGGTCGGGGCCGACCGGCTTCGGCTGGTGCACGCGAACGACTCGAAGGACCTCTGCGGTTCCACCCGGGACCGGCACGAGAACATCGGCAAGGGCACCATCGGCGAGCCGGCGTTCGCCGAGCTGATGGCGCATCCGGCCACCGCCGGCGTCCCGGTCGTGGTGGAGACGCCGACGGAGAAGCACGTCGGCCACGCCGCCGACATCGCCACCCTCAGGCGCCTGCACCCCTGACGCGGGGCCGGCGGGGCGGTCAGCCCCGCAGGACGCGGGTGAGGACCTCGACGGCGCGCTCGATGCCGGCGTCGTCGACGTCCAGGTGGGTGACCAGGCGGGCGGTGCGGGGGCCGAGCACCGAGACCAGGACGCCCTCGGCGCGGGCGGCGGCGGCCAGGGCGTGCGCGTCCAGCGGCGCCTTGGTCAGGTCCAGCGGCACCAGGTTGGTCCGGACGGTCGTGGCCAGCACCCCGAACGGGGCGATCGCCTCGGCGAGCCGGGCCGCCTTCGCGTGGTCGGCGGCGAGCCGGTCGACGTGGTGGGCCAGCGCGTACCGGCCGGCGGCGGCCAGGATGCCGGCCTGCCGCATCCCGCCGCCCATCCGCTTGCGGATCACCCGGGCTCGCGCGATCTTGTCGGCGCTGCCGACGACCAGCGAGCCGACCGGCGCGCCGAGCCCCTTGGAGAGGCAGACCGACAGGGTGTCGAAGAGGGCGCCGTACCCGGCCAGCGGCACACCGTCGGCGACGTGCGCGTGCCAGATCCGGGCCCCGTCGCAGTGCAGGGCCACGCCCGCGTCGTCGGCGACCCGGCGCAGCTCGCGCAGGGTGGCCAGCGGGATCACCCCGCCGCCGCCCCGGTTGTGGGTCTGCTCGACGGCGATCGCCCGGGTGGGGACCGCGTGGTAGCCCTCGGGACGGACCATCGCGGCGACGACGCCCGGGTCGATGTCCGCGCCCACCGGTGACCAGGTCCGCGAGGAGATGCCGCCGTACGCCGCAGCGGCCCCGATCTCGTACGTCACCACGTGCGCGTCGGCGTCGCAGAGCAGCTCGTCGCCCGGCGGCACCACCAGTTGCAGGGCGATCTGGTTGGCCATCGACCCGCTCGGGGCGAACAGCGCCGCCTCGTGCCCGAACAGCGCGGCGACCTCGGCCTCCAGCGCGTTGACGGTCGGGTCCTCGCCGTAGACGTCGTCGCCGACGTCGGCGGCGGCCATCGCCTCCCGCATCCCCGGCGTGGGCCGGGTCACGGTGTCCGAACGAAGATCGACGAATACGTCAGCCACTGTCATCCTTTCGGCTGCCGACTGCGGGGCTCACAAGCTCACTCCTCGCGTCAGCCACTGTCATCCCTCCGGCTGCCGGCTGAGGGGCTCGCACGTCAGCCACGGAGCATCTCCGCCACGAGGAAGGCCAGCTCCAGCGACTGCTGGGTGTTCAGTCGCGGGTCGCAGGCGGTCTCGTAGCGGCCGGGCAGGTCGAGGTCCTCGATGCCCTGGGCGCCGCCCAGGCACTCGGTGACGTCCTCGCCGGTCAGCTCCACGTGCAGCCCGCCCGGGTGGGTCTCCAGGCCCCGGTGCACCTCGAAGTAGCCGAGCACCTCGTCCACGATGCGGTCGAAGTGCCGGGTCTTGTAGCCGTTGGACGACTCGTGCGTGTTGCCGTGCATCGGGTCGCACTGCCAGACCACCTTGGCGCCGGCGGCGGTCACCTTCGCCACGATCGGCGGCAGGGCGTCGCGGACCCGGTGGTTGCCCATCCGGCTGATCAGGGTGAGCCGGCCGGGGACGTTCTCCGGGTTGAGCTTCTCGCAGAGCTCGATGGCCTCGTCCGGGGTCGTCGTCGGGCCGAGCTTCACGCCGATCGGGTTGGCGATGCGGGAGATGAAGTCGATGTGCGCCCCGTCGATCTGCCGGGTGCGCTCGCCGATCCACAGGAAGTGCCCGGACAGGCCGTACGCCCGGCGGTCGGAGACCCGGGTCAGCGCCCGGTCGTACTCCAGGGCGAGGGCCTCGTGCGAGCAGTAGAGGGTGACGGTGCGCAGCGCCTCGTCGTCGGTCATCCCGCAGGCCCGGATGAAGGCCAGCGCCCGGTCGATCTCGCGGGCGATCGCCTCGTAGCGCTCGCCGGCCGGGGAGTTCTTGACGAAGCCCTTGTTCCAGTCGTGCACGGCGTGCAGGTCGGCCAGCCCGCCGGCCAGGTACGCGCGGAGCATGTTCATCGCGGCGGCCGAGTTCGCGTACGCCCGGATCATGCGCTGCGGGTCGGCGGCCCGTGCCTCCGGCGTCGCCTCCAGCGAGTTGATCATGTCGCCGCGGTAGGCGGGCAGCCCGCGCGCGTCGGTCGGCAGCGACCGGGGCTTGGTGTACTGCCCGGCGACCCGGGCCACCTTGACCACCGGCAGCGAGGCGCCGTAGGTGAGCACGATCGCCATCTGGAGCAGAGTGCGGGCGTTGGCCAGCAGGTGGCTCTCGGTGTTGTCGACGAAGGTCTCCGCGCAGTCGCCGCCCTGGAGCAGGAAGGCCTTGCCCTCGCACACCAGCGCCAGCCGCTGCCGCAGTTGGTCGACCTCGTAGGGCGCCACCACCGAGGGCACCGTGTCGAGCACCTTGCAGACCTCGGCGACCTCCGCCGGATCCGGCCACGGCGGGATCTGTGTGCGCGGCAGCTCCCGCCAGCGGTCGAGGCCGAGGGCCGCGTCCTCGGCGGAGTCGACGGTCGGACGGCTGGTCTGCAGCCCAGGGCTGCCCACCGCGGGATGGCTCAGCTGATGCCACTCATGGCGCATGACAGAAAGCGTACGGCGAGCGGCCCGGCGACCGACCGGCGAGGGGGATGGTTCCGGCAGGTGAGAGCGGGCTCACCGGG
>NZ_WAAS01000274.1:0-8102 GCF_008806585.1 Micromonospora sp. AMSO12t | reverse complement strand
CGCGACCGCGCGCGGGCCGCCCGGGTGCCCGCCGGTGGTACGTGGTGCGCGGGTGGTCGGCGCGGGGCCGGTCACCGTGAACGGGAACGGCACGTGCACGAAGGGGTTGCCGTGCCGCACCAGGGCGTCGATCTGTCGCTCGTTGAGCCCGTGCCGCGCCAGCACCCGCCGGCCCCAGCGGTGCAGCCGGCACGGGTACGTCGCGCCGTCGTTGCGGCACAGCGGCCCGGCCGGCCACTCCTCGGCGGCGTGCACCACCACCGCCCGGACCGCGAGCCGGACGTCCTCGGGGGTCAGGGGCGCCGGCACCGGCACCTCGCCCAGGATCTGGTCGATGGGATCCGTCGACTGCTCACCAACCCGCACGGCAGGCCTCCCGTGGCTCCGGCAGCGGTGCGGCTGACCCGCCGCACCGCATCCTCGGCGACTGGTACGGCCCCCGCCCCCGGAAGGTTCAATCGCGCCTCAGACGAGGCCGGCGTCGTGCACCAGCAGGGCGACCTGGACCCGGTTGTTCAGGCCGAGCTTCACCAGCAGCCGCGACACGTACGCCTTGACGGTCGCGACGCTCATGAACAGCTCGGCGGCGATCTCCGCGTTCGTCCGGCCCTGCCCGAGCGCCACCGCGACCTCGCGTTCCCGGTCGCTGAGCCCGGCGAGCTGCCGCAGCGCCCGCTCCCGGCGCGGGTCGGAGCCGCCCGCCGCGCCCGGCGCGGTCACGTGGTCGATCAGCCGGCGGGTCACCGCCGGGGAGAGCATCGCCTCGCCCGCCGCCACCCGGCGCACCGCCCGCACGATCTCGGCCGGCGGGGTGTCCTTGAGCAGGAAGCCGCCGGCCCCCGCCCGCAACGCCCGGAGCACCTGCTCGTCGGCGTCGAAGGTGGTCAGCACCAGCACCTCGGGCGGGTCGGGCGACGCGCGCAGCGCCTCGGTGGCCGCGAGACCGTCGAGCCGGGGCATCCGGATGTCCATCAGCACCACGTCCGGCGCGCAGGCGGCCACGGCGGCGGGCACCTCGCTGCCGTCGGCGGCCTCCCCGACCACGAGCAGGTCCGGCACCCCGCCGAGGATCATCGACAGGCCGGCCCGCACCAGCGCGTCGTCGTCGACGAGCAGCACCCGTACCGGCCGGCCGGGGTCGGGGCCCGGCCCGCTCACGCCGGCCACGGCAGCCAGGCGGCCAGGCGGAAGTCGCCCGCGTCGTCCCGCCCGTACTCCAGCCGGCCGCCGGCCAGGCTGACCCGCTCCGCGATGCCGACCAGGCCGGTGCCGGCGCCGGGGATCTCCGGGCCGGCGATGCCGCCGACCGGCCACCGGTTGCGGATCTCCACGGTCAGCCCGTCGCCGGGGGCGCCGGCCACGTCGACGGTGACCGCCGCGCCGGCGGCGTGCTTACGGGCGTTGGTGAGCCCCTCCTGCACGATCCGGTAGACGCTGCGCCCCACCGCAGCGGGCACCCGTTCCGCCAAGGTGACCACCTCGCGGACGCCGATCCGCGCCCCGGCCGACCGGGACTCCTCGACGAGCGCCGGCAGATCGCCCAGGGTGGGCTGCGGTCGCTCGGGATCCTCCTCGGCGGTGGTCTCCGCGCGGAGCACCCCGATCACCTCGCGCAGATCCTGCAACGCGGCGTGGGCGCTGCCCCGGATCACCCCGGCCGCCCGCGCCACCTCCTCCGGCGGCGCGTCCGGCCGGAACTCCAGCGCGCCGGCGTGCAGGCTGAGCAGCGAGATCCGGTGCGCCAGCACGTCGTGCATCTCGCGGGCGATGCGGGTGCGCTCCAGGTGCCGGGCCTGCGCCACCCGCAACTGCTGCTCCGCCTCGGCCCGCTCGGCGCGCTCGCGCAGCGACACGACGAGCTGCCGCCGGGCCCGCACGAACATCCCCCACGCCAGCACGGAGAGGCTGAGCACCACCCCCCAGACGGTGGTCGCCCAGTACGGCATCTGGGGGTCCGGGCGCAGGTAGCTGAAGGCGAAGTTGGTGACCAGGCCGGCGGCGGTCAGTCCCAGCGCGACGGCCGTGCGCCGGTGCACCACCACGGTGAAGTAGATGATCAGCAGCGGGATCGCCGCCGCCATCGAGAACAGCGTCAGCGGCACGGTCGCGACGGCGAGCCCCACCGGCCACCGGCGCCGCAGCCAGATCAGCGCGCAGCAGGCGAGCCCGAGCAGGGCGTCGACCGGGACCATCCAGCGCTGCGGCAGCGGCGTGGCGAACTCCGGGTCGGCCGAGGCCGCGTCGGCCGTGGCGAGCAGGACCCAGCCGAGGGAGAGCAGGAAGCAGAAGCCGTCCACCACCCAGTCGCGGGTGGTGCGACGCGGCCCCCGCCCCACCCGCGCCGCCGGATCGACGCTCAGCGCCCCCGGCAGCAGCCAGGGGTGCTCCGGTACGGCGGCACTGGTCACGCGACCATGCTAGGCAGCCGCCCGGCGAACCGACCAGCTACCAAAGTCGAGACCCTGGCGTCGACCAAGGTAGCCGCCGGACGAGACCGTCGGCCGCAGCGCGCGACCGGGTGGCTCCGGCAGCGTGGCCGGCATGATCAGCGTGGAACACCTCACCAAACGGTACGGGCGGCACACCGCCGTCGACGACGTGTCGTTCCGCTGCGAGCCGGGCACCGTCACCGGCTTCCTGGGACCGAACGGCGCCGGCAAGTCCACCACCATGCGGATGATCTGCGGGCTCACCCCGCCCAGCGGCGGCGGCGCGACGGTCGGCGGCCGGCCGTACCGGGAACTGCCCAACCCAGGGCGGGAGGTCGGCGTGCTGCTGGACGCCTCGGCCCAGCACGCCGGGCGCACCGGGCGGGAGGCGCTGACCGTGGCCGCGGCCACCATGGGCGTGGACCGCCGGCAGGTCGCCACCAAGCTCGACCTGGTCGGGCTGAACGAGGTCGCGGCGAAGCGCCGCCTCCGGGCGTACTCGTTGGGGATGCGGCAGCGGCTCGGCCTCGCGCACGCGCTGCTGGGCGACCCCCGGGTGCTGATCCTCGACGAGCCGGCCAACGGCCTGGACCCGGAGGGGATCTTCTGGATGCGCGGCCTGCTGCGCGACTTCGCCGACCGGGGCGGCACCGTGCTGCTCTCCTCCCACCTGCTGCGCGAGGTGGAGGCGGTCGCGGACCAGCTGGTGGTCATCGGGGGCGGCCGGATCGTGGCCCAGGGCGACAAGGCCGAGTTGCTGGCCGGCGGCGGGACGCTGGTGCGGGCCCGCGACGGCGGGGCGCTGCGCGGCGCGTTGGAGCGGGCCGGGCTGACGGCCACCGAGGGCACCGAGGGGCTGCTGGTCCACGCCGACGCCGAGGCGGTCGGGCAGGCCGCCGCCGACGCCGGCGTCGCCCTCACCGAACTGCGGTCCGCCGGCAGCGGCGGCCTGGAACAGCTCTTCCTCACCCTGACCGCCGGCGCGTCGACCCAGGAGGCCGTCCGATGACCACCGCCACCACCGCCAGCCCGCCCGCCACCACCGCGCCCCAGCGCCATTCCGGCGTACGCCGGCCGTCGCTGCTCCGGCTCACCGGCGTGGAGCTGCGCAAGCTCGTCGACACCCGGGCCGGGCTCTGGCTGCTGATCACCATCGGGCTGCTCGCCGCCGCCCTCGTGGTGGTCCAGTTGATCTGGTCGGACGACGCCGAGCAGACCTTCCCCAACTTCTTCCTCCCCTCGATGCTGCCGATCGGCCTGCTGCTGCCCGTGCTGGGCATCCTGTCGATCACCGGGGAGTGGTCCCAGCGCACGGCGCTCACCACGTTCGCCCTGGTGCCCCGGCGGGGCCGGGTGATCGTCGCGAAGCTGGTCGCGATGGTGCTGGCGGCCCTGGCGTCGGTGCTGGTGAGCCTCGGCGTGGCCGCCGCCGGCACGCTCGTCGCCGCGGCCACCGGCGGCGCCGGCACCTGGCGCATGGAGTGGGCCCTGGTGCTGCACGCCGTGGCGCTCCAGGTGGCCAACGTGCTGATGGGGGCCGGCTTCGGCCTGCTGCTGCTCAACACCCCGCTGGCGATCGTCGGCTACCTGCTGCTGCCGACCGTCTGGTCGATCCTCGGCGAGATGATCCGGCCGCTGCGCGGCCCGGCGGGCTGGCTGGACACGGGCCGCACCATGGAGCCGCTGCTCACGCCCGACGTCACCGCCGGGCAGTGGGGACGGTTCGCCGTGTCGCTGCTGGTCTGGCTGGCCGTGCCGCTGGTCGCGGGGCTGATCCGCACGCTGCGGCGCGAGGTGTCCTGACGGTGGACGGCTACGGTGCGCCCACCGTCGTCGACGGCGGCGCGGCGGAACTGGCGATCCTCTGGGGCGGGTTCCCGGCACTCGGCGCGGGCGCCGGGTGGCTGCTCGTCGCCGGCGCGGAGTGGATCGCCGGGCTGTCCTGGGCTCCCGCGCAGGACCTGTTCGAGCTGGTCGCCCGGCTGCCGGACCCGCAGGCCGGCATCGGCGGGCTGGCCGTCGGCACGCTGGGCGGCCTGCTGGTCGCCGCCGTCGGCACCGCCGAACGGCTCGCCGTCACCGTCGACACCGAACGGGTCCGGCTGCGCCGCGACCGCAAGGACCGGCAGGTCGGGCGGCGACCGGTGCGCGCCGTCTTCGTCGACGGCAAGGACCTGGTGCTGCTCGGCGCGGACGACGAGGAACTGGTCCGGGAGCGGTCGGACCTGGCCGTCGACCGGCTGCGCGACGCCTTCCGGACGCACGGCTGGCCGTGGACCGACGGCGACCCGCACCGGGACGCGTACCGGCGGTGGGTGCCGGACCTGCCGGGGCTGCCGACCGGCGCGGACGCACTGCTGCGGGCCCGGCAGCGGGCACTCGACGCCGACCGGGGTGGCGAGGCCCGGGAGCTGCGCGGCGAACTGGGCCGCACCGGGGTGGTGGTCCGCGACGACGGCCGGCGGCAGTACTGGCGGCTGACCCGTGCCGCCCCGCGCACCAGGTCGGAGGACGCGACTTCGGCTGAGCCGGAGGTCGAGGGCCGGTAGCGTTGCTCCCGACGGGTCCCGGGGCACGGGGAGCGCGCGATGACCGAGCAGCAGCCGTACCGGGTGGTGGCCCGGCACCCCGGCTTCGAGCTGCGCCGCTACCCGGCCCACCTGGTCGCCGAGGTGCGGGCGGAGGGCGCGTTCGAGCAGGCCGCCCGGGACGCCTTCCGGCCGCTGGGCGCGTACCTGCGCGGTGCCAACCGCGCGCGGCGGGCGACCGACCGGGAGACGGGCCCGCAGACGATCGCGATGACGGTCCCGTTCGTGCAGGAGGAGGGGGACCGCCCGGGCCACTGGCTGGTGTGGCTCGTGATGCCGGCGGGCCTCACCGCCGACACGCTGCCCGAGCCGGCGGACCCCCGGGTGCGCACCCGGTTGGTCCCGGCACAGCTCGCCGCCGCGACGCGCTTCGCGGGCCGCTGGACGGCCCGGGCGTTCGACCGGCGGGCGACCGCGCTGGGCCGGGCGGTCACCGCGGCCGGGCTGCGCCCCACCGGCGCGGTCCGGTACGCCCGCTTCGATCCGCCGTGGAAGCCGTGGTTCCTGCGCCACAACGAGGTCGTCCTGCCGATCGCCGAGTGAGCCGGGTGCCGCGGCCCGGCACGGGGCGCTCCCGGCCGGATCGGCGCGGCTACCCTCGCCGGGGTACGCCCGCGGGCCGGGGCCGAGGGCTGGTCACCGACGCCAGCAGTTCGTCGAGCGCGTCGACCTCGGCCCAGCCGTTCACCGCGATCCGGCCGGCGGCGTCGACGGTCACCTCGACCCGGTCCGGGCTGTGCGACACCTCGTCGAGCAGTCCCGGGAAGCGGTCGCCGAGCAGCACGAACTCCTGATTGGTGGAACCCACCCAGGGCCGCCGGGTGTCGATCCGATCGGCCAGGAACGGCCCGGCGACGAGGAGGTCGGTCGCCGCCAGCAGCGCCGCGACGTCGTCCCGGCCGGCGTCGACCGCCCGGTGCAACTGCGCCCGGGTGTAGCCCGTGAAGGTCATCACCGAACGCCCGGCGGCGCGTACCCCGGCGGCGACGGCCGCCAGCGGGGCGGCCTGGTCGAAGGGCTCGCCGCCCAGCAGGGTCAGCCCCTCGGTGCCGGCGTCGAGCGCCCGGCGCACCAGGTCGGCGGGGGCGACCCGTTCCCCGCCCCGGAAGCTCCACAGGTGCGGGTTGAAGCAGCCGGGGCAGCGGATGGCGCAGCCCTGCACCCAGACGGCCGTCCGCTCGCCCGGGCCCTCGGCGCGGGTGGCGGCCAGAAACCGCGCCACCGCCACCGTCTCCACCCCCACCGGCGGGCGCGGCCCTGGACCCTCGTCAGACATCGAGGACCCGGCCGGGCGGCGGCCGGTCGGGCGCCGGCCCGGCGGGCGGGACGCACTCCACGGCGTCGCGCAGGCGCGCGTACTCGTGGGGGGCCAGGTTGGCGGCGGCGGCGAACTCGGCCAGGCTGCCGAAGGACCCGCGCCGCTCCCGCTCGGCCAGCACCTGCCGGGCGCGCTGCGGGTCGAAGCCGGGCAGCGCCGCGAGGTCGCCCGGCCCGGCCGCGTTGACGTCGATCGGCGGTCCGGCCGGCGGCCCGGAGGCCGGCGCGTCCGGCTGCCCCGGGGCCGGCGCGTCCGGCTGCCACGGAAGCGACGTGATCGGCCCGGTGGGAAAGGGGTCGACGGCCGGCGCCAACGTCGGGTCGGCCGCCAGCGGCGGATACCCCGTCGACGTGGGCGGATGTCCCGTCGTAGAGGCGGGCGGGTACACCGGCGACCCCGGCGGATAGGACGACGACGCGGGCGGATAGGACGGCGACCCCGGCGGGTAGGACGACGACGCGGACGGATAGGACGGCGACCCCGGCGGGTAGGACGACTCGGGCGGGTAGGCCGACGACCCCGGCGGGTACGCCGGCGAACCCGGCGGATAGGCGGGCGACGCGGGCGGGTACCCCGGCGGGTAGGCCGGGGACGGGTAGCCCGCCGTCGAACCGGGCTGATACGTCGGGGACATGCCCGGGTAGGGACGGGGGATCGGGCCGGCGGGACCCGCCCCGGGCAGCGGAGCCAGCGGGTACGCGCCGCCGGGCCACGCCGTCGCCGCGAACCTGGCGCGGCGGTCCGTGAGCCAGCGCAGCCACGCCGGATTGATCAGCGCGGCATGCAGGATGCTGGCGATCCACACGGCCAGGAGCACGCCGACCGCCCAGTCGCTGAGGGCGCTCTCCTGGTCCGACTCGCCGACGACGAGGAACGCCGCCGAGCCCACCACGGTGTAGAAGATGCCGGGGAGCCACCACGCCGCGCGCTGGGCCCGCAGGCCCACGTAGATGAATCCGAGGCCGCCGAGGCAGCTGCATCCGAGGACGGGCAGCAACAGCCACCAGCTCTGCAACACCTGCCACGTCGTGCTCGGCCGGGGGACGGCCGGGGGCGGCCAGCCGGGGTTAGGCGCGTTCGACATCGCGCTGCTCCTGCCACTCGGGCACGGCGGCGCGGTCGCGGTCGGCGGTGTACGCGCTGCGTACCGTGCGGGCCGCCAGCAGGTCCTCCAGCACGGCGATGTAGTCGAGGCACCCGTCGCCGAGCACGTCCCTGGTCTCGGCGCTCACGACGCCCTCGCTGCTCACGGTGACCACGATCCGCGGCTGCCCGCCCATCACGACCTGCCCTCGACGGCGAACACCAGGCGGACGCTCGCGTCCTCGGTGACCTGTTCGGACTCCAGCCGCAGCCCGGCGGCGGGGGCCTGCTCGCGCAGCCGCTCCAGCACGGCCCGCTGGACCTGCCGCCCGTACGCGGCGTCGATGGCCCGGACCGCCTCGACGGCCCGCGGCTCGTCGACCTCGCCCGTGAAGTGCGCCGACCAGATGCCGTCCTCGCCGCGCCGGAAGCCGGCCCGCACGTCGGCCCAGTCCGCGATGACGGCGTCCGGTTCGGTGGTGACCACCGCGCCGGTGTCGCGCAGCGCGGCGACGAGCAGCGTCTCGTCCCGCATCCGGGTCTGCACCTGGCAGACGACGTGCCCCTCCCCGTCCCGTCCGGCGGTCGCGGCGTGCGTCGCGGCGACGGCGGCGACGGCCAGCGGCAGGAGTATCAGTGAGACGCTCATCGGGGCCCCCTCCCTCGGTTTCGACCCACAGACTA
>NZ_WAAS01000273.1:0-8174 GCF_008806585.1 Micromonospora sp. AMSO12t | reverse complement strand
CCGGTCGTGCCGGCCGTCCCAGGCCGGGGGCGAGCCCCCGACGGCGGTGAAATTGCGGTGCCGCCGGAAACGCTCCCCGCTAACATCCGCCCCTGGCGGAGGCGACGCGAGGGGAGCACGGGGACATGGGCGCGAACCCCGCGGGGCGCAGCCGAGGGGGTGCCGTCCTCGTGGCGGCGCTCACCGTCGACTCGGTCGGCAACGGGCTCTTCCTGCCCCTGTCGCTGGTGTACTTCCTGCGGCTCACCGACGTGCCCCTGGCGCTGCTCGGGGTGCTGCTCAGCGCGGCGACCGTGCTCACCCTGCCGGTGCCGCTGTGGGCGGGATCGCTGGCGGACCGGTTCGGGGCGCTGCCCGTGGTCGTCGCCTCCCAGTTGCTCCAGGCCGCCGGCTATCTGGCGTACGCCTGGGTGGGCGGGCCCGTCGGCGTCTTCGTGGCGGCGGCGCTGGTCGCCGTCGGCGTGCGGTTCTTCTGGTCCGCCGTCTTCACGGCGGTCGCCGACTACGCCGACGGCAGCCCGGGCGGCTGGGCCCGGGACACCTGGTACGCGATCAGCAACGGCGCCCGTACCGCCGGCCTGGCGGTGGGGGGCCTGACCACGGGCGTGGTGGTGGCCGACGGGCGGGCCGGCACCTACCGCGCGGTGGCCTACGCGGCGGCGGCCTGCTTCGCCCTCGCCGCGGTGCTCATCGCCGTCCGGGTGCGGATCCCACCGGCCACCGACCGCCCGGCGGGATCCGGGCGGGGCGGGTACGCCACGCTGCTGCGGGACCGTCCGTTCCTCGCCCTCATCGGCCTGAACACCGTCTTCGCGCTGAGCACCATGATGCTCGGCCTGGCCCTGCCCACGATGATGCTCACGGACCTGCGGGGCCCCGCCTGGCTGACCTCCGCCGTCCTGGCCGGCAACGCGTTCCTCGTCGCCGTGCTGTCGGCGCCCGTCGGCGCCCGCCTGCCGCAGCACCGCCGCACCCGTGCGGTCGCGCTGGCCGCCGCCCTCTGGACGCTCTGGGGCCTCGCCATGGCGACCCTCGGCCCGGGGCGCCTCGGCGTGGTGGCCGCGCTGCTGGTCGCGGCGACGCTGCTGTTCACCGTCGCGGAACTGGTGCACGCGCCGGCGTCCGCCGCGCTGGCCGCGGCCGCCGCCCCGATCGCCGCCCGGGGCCGCTACCTGGCGGCCTTCCAGTACTCCTTCGCCCTCGCCTCGATGGTCGCGCCGGCCCTCTTCGGCACCCTGTACGAGGTCGACACCGCCGCGCCCTGGCTGGTGCTGGCGCTGCTCAACGCCGTCGGCGTCGCCGGCATCCTGCTGCTGGAGCGGAGCCTGCCGCCGGCCGCCCTGCGCGAGCCGCCGCCGACGGGCGAGCGGCCGCCGACGGGCGATCGGTCGGCAGCGGTCGATCGGCGGGCAGCGGGCGAGCGGACGTCGGTGGTCGACGCGGGCGCCGCCGCGGACTGAGCGGGGCCGGCGGCCCGGTTCGGGTCGCCGGCCGCACCCGACGGCTCAGGCCAGCGAGATCTGGTCGCCGGTGACCTTGACGTTCTTCGGCGGCAGCGGCTTGGTGGCCGGGCCGCCCTTCACCGAGCCGTCCTCGATCGAGAACTTGCTGAAGTGGCAGGTGCAGTTGATGGTGCCGCCGTCGACGTTCGTCACCGGGCAGCCCTGGTGGGTGCAGATCGAGTCGAACCCCTTGAACTCGCCCTCGCGCGGCTGGGTGATCACCACGCCCTGGGCGGGATAGACCGTGCCGCCGCCGACCGGGATGTCGGCCGTACGGGCCAGCGACTGCGCGCCCTGGCGGTCGCCGCCGCCGGCGTCACCGGTGCTGGGCACCGCCGGGCCGCCGCTGGTCGGGGCCGCCCCGTCGCCGGAGTCGTCGCTGCCGCAGGCGGCCAGCACCACCGCCGCGCCGACCGCGCCCGCGCCCGTGAGGAGGGCGCGCCGCGTCCGCGTCGCCGGCCCGGTCAGCCCCTGATCGTCACTCATGCCTCGCCCTTCTCTCGGCTGCCGCCGCCTGGTCATGATCCGCGGCCACACTCGGGTACACGGATCACTCTGCCCGACGGTTCACCTGATCGGCGACCGAGGGGCCACCCGGGGTGGGCCGTGGGCCCGCCCCGGATGGCCCCGTCGGCGATCCGCCCCCTGCCGGCGGCCGGACGGCGTGACCGGGCGACTGCCCGGCTGGTGTCGATCGCGCCGTCCCCTGGTCGTCGCCCTGGTCGACCCGCACCCACACGACCTGGGGAGCGTGCCGTCAGCGCGCCTCGGCCCGCGCCTTGCGGGGGCGGGTGGCCTTGGTGCCGTTGGCCTTGGCCGCCCGGGAGGTGGCCGCCGCCGCGCCCTTCGCGTCGCCGTCGAGCTTGAGCACCTGGCGCAGGAAGTGGCCGGTGTGGCTGCCGGGCACCTCGGCGACCTCCTCGGGGGTGCCGGTGGCGAGCACCGTGCCGCCCCGGTGACCGCCCTCGGGGCCCATGTCGATCAGCCAGTCGGCCGTCTTGATCACGTCGAGGTTGTGCTCGATGGTGATCACCGTGTTGCCCTTGTCGACCAGCCCCTCGAGCACCATCAGCAGCTTGCGGATGTCCTCGAAGTGCAGGCCGGTGGTGGGCTCGTCGAGGACGTAGACCGTCCGCCCGGTCGAGCGCTTCTGCAACTCGGAGGCGAGCTTGACCCGCTGCGCCTCACCGCCGGAGAGCGTGGGCGCGGGCTGGCCGAGCCGGACGTAGCCGAGGCCGACGTCGACAAGCGTCTTGAGGTGCCGATGGATGGCCGGGATGGCGGAGAAGAACTCGGCCGCCTCCTCGATCGGCATCTCCAGCACGTCGGAGACGGTCTTGCCCTTGTAGTGCACCTCCAGGGTCTCCCGGTTGTAGCGGGCGCCCTTGCAGACCTCGCACGGGACGTACACGTCGGGCAGGAAGTTCATCTCGATCTTGATCGTGCCGTCGCCGGAGCACGCCTCGCAGCGGCCGCCCTTGACGTTGAACGAGAACCGGCCGGGGCCGTAGCCCCGGACCTTGGCCTCGGTGGTCTCGGCGAAGAGCTTGCGGACGTGGTCCCAGACCCCGGTGTAGGTGGCCGGGTTGGAGCGCGGGGTGCGGCCGATCGGCGACTGGTCGACGCCGACCACCTTGTCGACGTGCTCCAGCCCCGAGACCCGGGTGTGCCGGCCGGGCACCAGTCGGGCCCCGTTGATCTGGTTGGCCAGCACCGCGTAGAGGATGTCGTTGACCAGCGTCGACTTGCCGGAGCCGCTGACCCCGGTGACGGCGATGAGCTGGCCCAGCGGGAACGACACGGTCAGGTTGCGCAGGTTGTGCTCGCGCGCGCCGTGCACCACCAGCTCCCGGTCCGGGGTCTGCGCGCGGCGCCCCTGCGGCGTCGGGATCGAGCGGCGGCCCGACAGGTAGGCCCCGGTCACCGACTCCGGGTTCTCCAGCAGCGCCGGCACGGAGCCGCTGTGCACGATCTTGCCGCCGTGCTCGCCCGCGCCCGGGCCGATGTCGACGATCCAGTCGGCGGTGCGGATCGTGTCCTCGTCGTGCTCGACGACGATCAGCGTGTTGCCCAGACCGCGCAGCCGGACCAGGGTCTCGATCAGCCGGTGGTTGTCGCGCTGGTGCAGCCCGATCGACGGCTCGTCGAGGACGTAGAGCACCCCGACCAGGCCGGAGCCGATCTGGGTGGCCAGCCGGATGCGCTGCGCCTCGCCGCCGGAGAGGGTGCCGGCCGGGCGGTCCAGGGAGAGGTAGTCGAGGCCGACGTCGAGCAGGAACTTCAGCCGGGCGTTGATCTCCTTGAGCACCCGCTCGGCGATCATCTTCTGCCGGTCGGTCAGCTCGATGCCGGCGAGCAGGTCGGCGGCCTCGCCGACGGAGAGGTTGCAGACCTCGGCGATGCTCCTGTCGGCCAGGGTGACCGCGAGCACCTCGGGCTTGAGCCGGGCGCCCCCGCAGGCCGCGCAGGGCACGTCGCGCATGTAGCCCTCGTACTTCTCCCGCGACCACTCCGACTCGGTGTCGGTGTGCCGGCGCTCGATCCACTGCACCACGCCCTCGAAGCCGGTGTAGTAGGAGCGCTCGCGGCCGAACTTGTTGCGGTAGCGCACGTGCACCTGGTCGTCGGAGCCGTGCAGGATCGTCTTCTGCGCCCGCGACGGCAGGGCCCGCCAGGGCGTGTCGACGTCGAAGTGCTCGGCCGCGCCGAGGGCCTCCAGCAGGCGCAGGAAGTATTCCAGGTTGTGCCCGGTCGACCAGGGCTGGATCGCGCCCTCGCGCAGGGTGCGCTCCGGGTCGGGGACGAGCAGCTCGGGGTCGACCTCCTTCTTGGTGCCGAGGCCGGTGCACTCGGGGCACGCGCCGTAGGGCGCGTTGAAGGAGAAGACCCGGGGCTCCAGGTCCTCGATCGCGAGCGGGTGGTCGTTGGGGCAGGCCAGGTGCTCGGAGTAGCGCCGCTCGCGGTCCGGATCGTCCTCGGGCAGGTCGACGAAGTCGAGCAGGACGAGGCCGTTGGACAGGCCCAGGGCGGCCTCGACCGAGTCGGTCAGCCGCTGCTTGGCGCTCGGCTTGACGGTGAGGCGGTCGATCACCACCTCGATGGTGTGCTTCTCCTGCTTCTTCAGCTTCGGCGGCTCGGTCAGCGGGTGCACCACGCCGTCGACGCGGGCCCGCGCGTAGCCCTTGGCCTGGAGCTCGGCGAAGAGGTCGACGTACTCGCCCTTGCGGCCGCGCACCACGGGCGAGAGCACCATGAACTTGGTGCCCTCGGTCATCGCGAGGACCCGGTCGACGATCTGCTGCGGCGTCTGCCGGGAGATCCGCTCGCCGCAGACCGGGCAGTGCGGCTCGCCGATGCGGGCGAACAGCAGCCGGAGGTAGTCGTAGACCTCGGTGATGGTGCCCACCGTCGAGCGCGGGTTGCGCGAGGTGGACTTCTGGTCGATGGAGACCGCCGGGCTCAGGCCCTCGATGAAGTCGACGTCCGGCTTGTCCATCTGGCCGAGGAACTGCCGCGCGTACGACGACAGCGACTCGACGTAGCGGCGCTGCCCCTCGGCGAAGATCGTGTCGAAGGCCAGGCTCGACTTGCCCGACCCGGAGAGCCCCGTGAACACGATCAGGGCGTCCCGGGGCAGGTCGAGACTGACGTCACGCAGGTTGTGCTCGCGCGCGCCACGGATGATCAGTCGGTCGGCCACTGTCCGTGTACTCCCGGGTGAAGAAGATGAGGAGAAATTGTCCGCTCCAAGGCTGGTCTGAGCGGTTGTCTGAGTGGTTGTGGGCGCGCAGAAAGGCGCCTCGGCAACTCTAGCCCCGAGGTACGACAACTTCCCTCGTCGGCACATTCCCCCAGCTCAGCCCGGTCCGCCGCGCCCGAGGAAGCCGGTCCGCCGCGCCCGATGAAGCCGGTCCGCCGCGCCCGAGGAAGCGGGTCGCCGCGCCCGAGGAAGCCGATCCGCAGCGGGCGAAGAAGCCGGCCCTGAAGAAACGGGCGGGACCGGTCGTCGACCGGTCCCGCCCGTGCGTACCTGCGTCAGGGGCGGGCCGCCCGCCGCCGGCCCGCGCGCCAGCCGCCGCGCCGCTGCGCGGCCAGCCGGACCTCCCGCCGCCGGCTCTCGAAGGCCAGCTCCCGCTGGAGCTTGCGCCAGCTCTCCCAGCGCCGCGCCGGCAGCTCGCCGGTCTCCAGCGCCTCGCGCACCGCGCAGGCGGGCTCCCCGTCGTGCCCGCAGTCGGCGTACCGGCAGCCGGTGGCCAGCTCTGCGATGTCCGCGAACGCCCGGTCCAGCCCCGCCGAGCCGTCGAGCAGGCCGACCGCCCGTACCCCCGGGGTGTCCAGCACGGCGCCACCGCCGGGCACCGGGAGCAGCGCCCGCCAGGTGGTGGTGTGCCGGCCCTTGCCGTCGACGCGCCGGATCGCCTGCGTCGGCATCAGCGCCGCCCCGGCCAGCGCGTTGACCAGGCTCGACTTGCCCGCGCCGGACGGGCCGAGCAGGCCGAGCGTGCGGCCGGGCGCCACCTCGGCGCGCAGCGGGTCGAGCCCGGTGCCGTGCTCGGCGCTGACGGCCAGCACCGGCACCCCGGGGGCGATCCCGGTGAGCTGACGCGCGACGGCCTCCGGGTCGGCCGCCAGGTCGGCCTTGGTGAGCACGACCAGCGGCCGGGCGCCGGACTCGTGCGCCAGGGAGAGCAGCCGTTCGATCCGGCCGACGTCCGGCTCGGGGTGCACGGGCTCCACCACGGCGGCGGCGTCAAGGTTGGCGGCCAGCACCTGGCCGCTGGCGTCCTTGCCGGCGGTCCGTCGGACGAGGGCGGTGCGCCTCGGCAGCACCGCCTCCACGGTGACGTTGCGGTCGGGCCAGGTGCCCAGCAGCACCCAGTCCCCCGCGCAGGGCAGGCGGGTCAGGTCGCGGGCGGCGGCGGCCAGGACCGCCCCGCCCAGGGTGGCGCGGACCGGGCCGTCCGCGCAGAGCACGGTGCAGACGCCGCGGTCCACCCGGGCCACCCGGCCCGGTCGGTGCCCGCCGCGTCGCGGTACGTGTGCCGCCCGCTCGGCATCCCAGCCGAGGGCGGTCAGGTCGATGGTCATGGCATCCTCATCGGTGTCGGAGCGGTTGACGCACGCGTGCTGCTGCCGGCATGGTCATCACCTCCCCGCCGTCCGGTGCCGCGTTCCACGCCGACGGTAGGACGCGCCGCGACGCGCCGAAAGCGATTTCCCCGGCGACGCGAAGTCCCCCGGCGGATAGGGTCGGTGGGTGACCACGGATCCGCTTCTGCTGACGGGCGAGGTGGACGCGGCCACGGACCGTCTGCTGCGGACCGCGGCCGCCCTCGACGACACCGGCCTCGCCGCCGCCTCGCTGCTGCCGGCGTGGAGCCGGGGGCACGTCCTGGCCCACCTGGCCCGCAACGCCGACGGCTTCGTCAACCTGCTCGTCGCGGCCCGCACCGGCGAGCCGATCCCGATGTACGCCTCCGCGGCGGCCCGGGACGCCGACATCGAGGCCGGGGCGGCCCGCCCGCCCGCCGCCCACCTGGACGACCTGCGCCGATCGGCCGTCCGGTTCGCCGAGGCGGTCGCCGCGATGCCGGTCGAGGCGTGGGCGGCCACCGTCCAGACGCGGCGCGGCCCCTGGCCGGCGGCCATGCTGGTCTGGGGCCGGCTGCGCGAGATCGAGGTGCACCACGTGGACCTCGACACCGGCTACCGGCCGGCCGACTGGCCCGAGGCGTTCGGCCACCGGCTGCTGCACG
The DNA here is from genome assembly GCF_008806585.1 of Micromonospora sp. AMSO12t. Classification (NCBI taxonomy): domain Bacteria; kingdom Bacillati; phylum Actinomycetota; class Actinomycetes; order Micromonosporales; family Micromonosporaceae; genus Micromonospora; species Micromonospora sp. AMSO12t. Next base: position 916 of record NZ_WAAS01000273.1, on the reverse strand, counting down.
AGGTGGTCGCCGACCTCGCCGGCCGCGCCGACGTGCCGCCGATGGTGCTGCGCTTCGACGGCAGCCGGCACGAACTGGTCGTCGGCGACCGGGCCGCCGCGCCCACGGTCACCGGTGCCGCCCCCGAACTCGCCGCCTGGCTGATCGGCCGCAGCCCGGGCACCGTGCTGACCGTCACCCCCGACGGCCCCCTGCCGCAACCACCGGAATGGATATAGACGACCTCATGACCTACAGCGGAGACGTCACGCCCGGCGGCGCGCCGGCCGTACGCGAGCTCGACCGGCTCACCATCACGAAGGTGTCGGTGGGCCCGATGGACAACAACGCCTACCTGCTGCGCTGCCGGGCCACCGGCGAGCAGGTGCTGATCGACGCCGCCAACGAGGCGCCCCGGCTGCTCGAACTGGTCGGCGACGCGGGGCTGGCCACGGTGGTCACCACCCACCAGCACATGGACCACTGGGTGGCGCTGGAGGAGGTGGTCGCCAAGACTGGCGCCCGCCCCCTGGTGCACGCCGACGACGCCGCCGGGCTGCCGATCGAGGCCGGGACGCTCGCCGACGGCGACAGCGTGCCCGTGGGCGAGTGTGCGCTGGAGGTCATCCACGTCAAGGGGCACACCCCCGGCTCGATCGCGCTGCTCTACCGCGACCCGGCGGGGTCGCCGCACCTGTTCACCGGCGACAGCCTCTTCCCGGGTGGAGTCGGCAACACCGACAAGGATCCGGAGCGGTTCTCCGCGCTCATCGACGACGTCGAGCACAAGCTCTTCAATCGGCTGCCCGACGAGACCTGGTTCTATCCGGGCCACGGCAAGGACAGCACGCTCGGCGCGGAACGCCCCGCGCTGCCCCAGTGGCGCGCCCGGGGCTGGTGAACCTCAGCGGGGCCGGGCGCGATCCGCGCCCGGCCC
>NZ_WAAS01000272.1:0-8175 GCF_008806585.1 Micromonospora sp. AMSO12t | reverse complement strand
GCGTACCGCCGAGGTGAGGTTCCGGGCGGCGGGGGCGGCGCCGCCAAGTGCCAGTGGAACGGCCGCACCGTCAAGTGCTACGACAGCGTGCTCGGCTGGTTCAACAACGGCGACGGCTGCTACTACAAGCTCGCCGAACCGCAGCCCGAGGCCCCCGAGGGCCAGCAGTGGTACGTGCGCACCTGCAACGGCGGCGACCTCGGCTCCCAGACCACGGTCCTGCGCGATGCCCCGCCGCCCGGCTTCGGCGCGCCGCCCGACCCGGAGGAACTCGCCCGGCGGGCGCTGGCCAAGATCACCATTGCGGCGCCCCGGATCGCGGTCGCCCCCCGCCGCAGCAACGGTCCCGGCCTGGTCGGGCTGCCGGTCTGGATGTGGGGCCGCAACGACGACCGGAAGTACTTCGGGCCGACCCAGCGGGCATCGGAGAGCGAGCGGGGCCTGACCGTACGGATCACGGCGAAGTTCGACCGGATCGTCTGGAACATGGGCAACGGCCGCAAGGTCACCTGCTCCGGCGCCGGTACGCCGTACCGGGCCGACGGCCCGCTCGCCGGCCGCCCCTCCCCCGACTGCGGCTACCAGGGCTACCCGAAGGCCGGCGACTACCGGGTGCGGGCCACGACCTACTGGACGGTGACCTGGCAGGGCGGCGGCCAGAGCGGCGTCATCCCGGTCAACCGGACCACGGGAACGGTCCCGGTCCGAATCAACGAACTTCAGGTGGTGGCCCAGTGAGCGCGAGGAGTGAGCCGATCTTGCGAGCCCCGCAGTCGCGAACGGAGACGGGCCCAGTGAGCGCGAGGAGTGAGCCGATCTTGCGAGCCCCGCAGTCGCGAACGGAGATGGTCCGGTGAGTGTGGCGACCCGGAACGGAACCGGGCCGGTGGACGCGCCGGTCGCCCCGCCCCGGGTGGTGCGGCAGCGGCGGATGCGGCCCGGGCTGCTCGGCCTGGCCGTGCTGCTGATCGCCCTCGGCGGCCTGGGGGCGGCGTTCGCGGTCACCTCCGTACGCGCCACCGGCAGCTACCTGGCGGTGGCCCGGCCGGTCGAGGTCGGCCGGCAGGTCAGCGCCGACGACCTGGTCCCGGTGCAGGTGGCCGGTGGCCAGGGGCTCTCGCCGGTGCCCGCCGGGCGGCTCGACGAGGTGGTCGGCAAGCGGGCCGCTGTGGCGCTGACCCCCGGCACGCTGCTGACCATGGCGCAGCTCACCGACGACCCGCTGCTCGGGCCCGGCCAGCAGCAACTCGCGCTGGGCCTGAGCCCCGCCGAGGTCCCCGCCCGCAGGCTCCACCCCGGCGACAAGATCCTGCTGGTGAGCACGCCGGACGGGGACGACGACCGCCCCGCGGGCGCCGCCACCCGGTTCGAGGCGACGGTCATCGACGCCGTCACCTCGGACGACGACGACGAGGTGGTGGTCTACCTGGCACTCGCCGTCCGGGACGTGCCGGCCGTCGTCGCGCTGTCCAGCCAGGAGCGGATCGCTCTCGTACTGACCGAGGCGGCCTGACCATGGCGATCATCGCGCTGGTGTCGGCGAAGGGCTCCCCGGGCGTCACCACCGCCGCCCTCGCGTGCGCCCTGACCTGGCACCGGCGGCTGGTGCTCGCCGAGTGCGACCCGGCCGGCGGGTCGATCCTCGCCGGCTACCTGGGCGGCGCGCTCGACGGCCCCCGGGGCATCGGCGAACTGGCGGTCGGCGAGTTGCGCGACGGCAACCTGGAGTCGGCGTTCTGGTCGCAACTGGTCGACCTGGACGCGCCGAAGCGGGAGCGGCTGCTGCTGCCCGGCGTCGTCGATCCCGCCCAGGCCGGCAGCGTCATCCCGCTCTGGCAGCGCTTCGCCGACTTCTTCGGCAGCCTGGAGGGCGGCGACCCGCCGTACGACGTGGTGGTGGACTGCGGGCGGCTGCACGTCGTCGGTCCACCGTGGCCGATCCTGCGCGCCGCCTCGGTGGTGCTGCTGGTCAGCGGCGCCCGGCTCCCCGACCTCTCCGGCACCCGGGCCATGGCCAGGACGATCGAGCGGGACTTCGCCGAGCACCGGGTGCCGCCGGGCACCCTGCGGCTGCTGCTGGTCGGCGACGGCCACGGCAGCGGCGAGGTCAGCAAGGCGCTGCGGCTGCCGGTGATCGCCCGGATGCCGCACGATCCGCGTACGGCCGAGGTGCTCGGCCTGGGCGGCACCGTGCGGGCCGGTCGGCCCCTGATGCGCGCGGCCGGGGCCCTGGAGGTGCCGGTCGGGGCGATGCTGGAACGCCGGCGCGCCCGGCTGACCTGGCCCGTGCCGCAGGGGGTGCCGGATGCGGTTTGAACCGGTCTCCGGCGACCCGCGCCGGCAGCCGCCCGGTGCCACCTCCACGGCGCCGCCGCTGGCCCCGCCCAACGGACGCCACCATCCCCTCCCGCTGCCGGTGCCGGTCACCGCGCCGCGGCCCGAGCCGCCGCCCCGGCCCCGGGTCGACTTCCAGGTGGTCCGCGAGCTGCGCCGGGAACTCAGCGAGCGGCTGGCCCTGTGGCAGCGCGGCCGGGAGTTCACCGTCGACGAGGAGGACACCGAGCGCGCCCGGCTCGCGGTGACGGTGGTCGCCGAGTACGCGGACGCGGTGCGCCGGGCCGGCACCCCGATGGCGGCCGGCGAGGAGCGGCTCCTGCTCGACCAGGTGACCGCCGAACTGGCCGGGCTCGGCCGCCTCCAGACGCTGCTGGTCGACGACACCATCGAGGAGGTGCACATCCTCGGCTGCGACCAGGTGCGCGTCACCCGCCACGGCGGCGGCGTCGACTGGGTGGAGCCGATCGCCGACAGCGACGACGAGCTGGTGGAGATCCTCCAGGCGGCGGCCCGCCGGGCCGGGGCCACCGAACGCTCGCTGTCGACGTCCAAGCCCACCCTCGACCTGCAACTGCCCGACGGCAGCCGGCTCGCCGCGGTGTTCCTGGTCAGCCACCGCCCGTACGCGGTGATCCGCAAGCACAACACCCTCGACGTGAGCCTCGACGACCTCGCCGGGGCCAGGGGCGACCTGGACGAGATGATCGACCCGCTGGTGCGCGACTTCCTCCGCGCGTCCATGCGCGCCGGGCTGAACATCATGGTGGCCGGCCTCGCGGGCGCCGGGAAGACCACAGTCATCCGGGCGCTGATGGACGAGATCCCGGCCGACGAGCCGTACGTGCTGCTGGAGGAGAGCCGCGAGCTGCTGCCGGCCCGCCGCCGCCTCAAGCACCGGGCGGTGATGAGCTTCGAGGCCCGGGAGGGGCACGGCGAACGCGGGGCGGACGGCCGCCCGGCCGGCGAGGTGAGCATCGCCGACCTGATCCCGGTCTCCCTGCGGATGGGCGTGCTGCGGATCATCGTCGGCGAGGTCCGGTCCCGGGAGATCGTCCCGATGCTCCAGGCCATGACGACCAGCCGCGGCTCGATGTGCACCATCCACGCCCGTACGCCCGCCGGGGTCAGCGAGCGGATCATCGAGCTGGCGCTCGCGCACGGCCGCGAGATGACCGTCGACCAGGCCCGCCGGATGGCCGGCAACGCGCTCGACCTGATCGTCTACGTCACCGTCGAGGACGAGACCGCGATCGGCGGGCGCAAGCACCGCTTCGTCTCGCACGTCGAGGAGGTCATCGGCGTCGGCGACGGCAACCGGATCACCACCACCCAGGTGTTCGGGCCCGGGCCGGACGGGCGGGCCGTACCCCGGCACCTGCCCGAGCGGGTGCGCGCCCAACTCCTCCGGGTCGGCTACGACGCCCGGCTGCTCAGCCGGTGGATCGAGGCCGGCACGGGCGCGTGGCGGCGGCCCCGGCAGACCCGGCTCGGGCGGCGGTGACCGGAGGTGCTGGACAACGTCGAACTCGTCGCGGTGGCCTCCGGCGCCGCCTGCGTGGCCGGGCTGCTGCTGGCGGTCGTCGCGCTGGTCGGCACCCGCCGGCCGCCCGGTGGCCCGGGCGCGGGCCGTGGGCTCGACCGGCTCTGGAAGGGCCCGGGCGCCACCCCGCGCGAACAGCGGGCCCACCAGGCGCTGCTGGTCGCCGCCCTGGTCGCGGGTGCGCTGGCCTTCCTGGTCACCGGCCTGCCGGTGGTCGGTCTGCTGGTCGCGGTGGCCGTCCCGGGCACCCCGTGGCTGTTCTCCGTCGGCAAGGCCGAGCAGCGGGCCATCGCCCGCATCGAGGCGGTCGGCGAGTGGACCCGCCGGCTCAAGGACGTCTCCGCCACCGGCCAGGGACTCCAGCAGACGATCATCGGTACGGTCGCCACCGCTCCCGAGGAGATCCAGGAGGAGGTACGGCTGCTCGCCGCCCGCCTCCAGGCCGGCTGGCTGGCCCGCTCCGCGCTGCTCGCCTTCGCCGACGAGATCGGCGACCCGGTCTGCGACCAGGTGGTGGCGGCGCTGATCCTGCACGTGACCGACCGGGGCGAACGCCTCGGCGACGTGCTCGGCTCGATCGCCGGAGCGGCGGCGGCCGAGGTGGCCACCCGCCGGGAGATCGAGGCGAAGCGCACCCAGCCCCGGTTCGCGGTCCGCTTCCTCACCGGGATGACCCTGGCCACCGTCGCGTACGGGCTGCTCAACACCGAGTACGTGAGCCCGTACGGCACGCCCTTCGGGCAGCTCGTGATGGCGACGCTCGGCGCGGCCTTCGTCGGCCTGCTGGCCTGGGTGCGGTCGATGAGCCAGCCCCGCCGGCCGGCCCGCTTCCTGCCGGCTCCCGACCCGGAGGAGGTGGCCCCGTGAGCGCGAGGAGTGAGCTTGCGAGCCCCGCAGTCGCGAACGAAAGGCAAGCACCGTGAGTACGGTCGTCCTCAACTGGCAGCTCGCCGTCGCCGTGTGCGGCGGGGCGGCGATCGGGCTGGGCGCCTTCCTGGTGGTCCGCGAGCTGGTGCCGGCCACGCCCGCGCTCGGGCCCGCGCTGCGCCGGCTGCACCAACCGGCCGGCGCCGGGCAGCTCGCCACGCCCGCCGACCGGCGGCTGGAGTGGCTCACCGGGCTGTCCCGCTGGCTGCGGCCACCGCACCGGCAGCTCGCCCTGATCGACCGGACGCCCGAGCAGTACGCCCTGTCGATGCTGCTCTCCGCGCTGATCGGGCTCGCCGCGCCGACGCTGCTCGGCGTCACCCTGTTCGCCGTCGGCATCCGGCTGCCGGTGGTCGTACCCGTCCTCGGCAGCCTCGGGTTGGCGCTGCTCTGCGCCCTGATCGCGCACCGGTCGGTGCTGGACCGGGCGGACAAGGCGCGCGACGAGTTCCGCCAGGCGGTCTGCACCTACCTCGACCTGGTCGCCCTCCAGCTCTCCGCCGCGCACGGGCCGGTGCAGTCGCTGGAGCGGGCGGCGGCGGTCTGCGACGGCTGGGTCTTCGACCGCATCTCCGAGTCGCTGCGGATCGCGCAGATGCAGATGCACTCGCCGTGGGACGAGCTTCGCGACCTCGCCGAGCGCATCGGCATCCCGGAACTGGGCGACGTCGGGGCGATCATGCGCTCCTCCGGCAGCGAGGGCGCGCAGGTGCACGAGACCCTGCGCAGCCGCGCCGACTCGCTGCGCGACCAGATCCGCACCGACAACCTGGCCCGGGCCGAGGGGGTGACCAGCCGGCTCGACATCCCCGGGGCGCTGCTCGTCTTCGTCCTGCTCGGCTTCGCCGTCTATCCGTTCATCGCCCGCCTGTGATCCGCCCCCGAGAGAAGGAGCACGTCATGTCCGTCATCACCCGACTGCACGTCGTCGTGTCGACACGCCTGGCCGAGCTGCGCGAGGACGGGGAGCGGGGCGACAGCCCCGTACCGACCGCAGTGATCATCTTCGGTCTGGTCGCCGTCGCGATGGCGGTCACCGCCGCCGCCCTCGGTGCCGCCAACGACTGGATGACCAACATCCCCACCCACCAGGCTCCGGACCCGAAGTAACACCGGGCCGTGCGCCGGACAGACTCCGTCCCGGGGCGCCGGGCGGCCACCGCCGCCCGGCGCCCCGTCGCGGCTGCCGCCCGGCGGCTCGTGGCCGGCGGGGTCGACCGGGGGGCCAACCCGGTCGAGTTGGCGGTGGTGATGCCGGTGATCCTGCTGCTGCTCTTCGCCTCGATCCAGGCAGCGGCCTGGTTCGTCGCCCGCTCCACCGCGCTCAACGCCGCGCAGAGCGCGGTCAACGCGCAGCGGCTGCACCAGGCGCCGCCCGGGGCCGGTGAGGCGCGGGCCGTCCGGTTCCTGAAAGCCTCAGGCGGCTGGCTGGTCGGCTGGAAGGACCCCGCACCGAGCTGCGAGACCACCGCGACCGAGGTGACCTGCACGGTGCGCGGGCGGTCCCTGTCGGTCGTACCCGGGGTCACCTTCCCGGTGCACCAGACCGCGCACGGGACCGTGGAACGGTGGACCGCGCCGTGAGCCGTACCGCCGAGCGGGGCTCGGTCTCGATCGAGGTGGCGGTGCTCGCCCCGGCGTTCATCGCGCTGATCGTGCTGGCCGGCGTCGCCGGGCGTACCGCCGTGGCGGCCGAGGCGATCGACGCCGCCGCCCACGACGCCGCCCGCGCCGCCTCGATCTCCCGGGACGCCCGCACGGCCCGCGCCGAGGCCCGGGACGCGGCCCGCCGGCAGCTCGACTGGCGCGGCCTGAACTGCGCCGGCACTCCCGAGGTGACGTTCAGCGGCGCGGTACGCGGCGCCCCCACCAGCTTCGACGCGGCGTTCCGCAGCCCGGCCGGGCAGGACGCCTCGGTCACCGTCCGGGTCGCCTGCACCGTCTCCTACGGGGACCTGCACCTGTCCGTCCTGCCGGGGATGCCCGCCGGCAAGCGCGTGTCGGCGAACTTCACGTCGCCGCTGGACCGCTACCGGAGCCGGGGATGACCGCCGTGGCCGGTCGGCACGACCAGGGCCGGGTCAGCATCTTCCTCGCGGTGGCGATGGTCGGCGTCCTCTCCGTCATCGGCCTGGCCTTCGACGGCGCGGGTCAGCTGCGCACGTTGCAGCGGGCCGACAACCTCGCGGCCGAGGCCGCCCGCGCCGGCGGCCAGGCCATCGACCGGGCCACCGCCATCGAGGGCGGGCCGACCCGGATCGACCGCCCCCAGGCCCGCCGGGCCGTCGCCGGTTACCTCGCCGCCGCCGGCGCCGCCGGCCACACCGTCAGCTTCCCGGTCGTCGACGGGGAGACCCGGGTCCGGGTACGCGTCACCGTCACGCACCGCAGATCCATGCTCGGCCTGCTCGGCTTCGACGAGACCGTCACCGTCTCCGGTGAGGCGACCGCGCGGCCGCTCACCGGGGCACCGTAGGAAGGGAAGGCAGCCATGGCCGCATCGGGGCGTTCCGTCGTACGGCGGACCGGACGCATCCTGACCGGGTTCGGCGCGCTCGTCGTGCTCTGCGCGGTGCTGGTCGGCGCGCCGGTGGCGCTGCTCGCCCTCGCCGGCAACCCGCTGCCCGACCACCTGCCCAGCGTCGCGGAGATCGGTTCGACGCTGACCAGCCGGGACGACGGGCGGCTCTTCCTGCGGGCGCTGGCGCTGGCCGGCTGGTTCGGCTGGGCCACGTTCACCTTCTCCGTCCTGGTCGAACTCTGCGCGCAGGCGCTGCGCCGGCCGGCGCCCCGGCTGCCGGGGATGAGTCGCCAGCAACGGGCCGCCGCCGCGCTGGTCGGTTCGGTCGCGCTGGTCCTCGCGGCCAGCCCGGCGGCGAGTGCGGCGGCGGTGGTCGCCGACCCGTACGCCCTGCCGGCGGCACAGCCCGCAGCCGCGCGGACGGTTGCGGAGGCCGCCTGGCCGGGGCCGGCCGCGCACACCTGGTCCACCCCGGTCGCCTCGTCCGCTCCCGTGACCTCATCCGCCTCGGACGACGGTGTGGCGGTCTACCGGGTGGCCCGGGGCGACCACCTGGGCGCGGTCGCCCAGCGCTACCTGGACGAGTTCGCCGACTACCGGGAGTTGGCCGAGCTGAACCGGCTCGGCGACCCGGACCGGATCCACCCGGGTCAGCTGTTGAGGCTGCCCGGGGACGCCGAGGACCGGGGTGCCCGCCGGCACGCGACCGGCCGCCTCGTCGCTCGCGCTGATCGGCGGCCTGGTCGGCTCGACCGTCGCCGCGTCCGGCACGGTGCTCTGGACCGGCATCGGGGAGAGCGTGATCATCCCGATGGTCCTCTCGCCGATGGTCGGCTTCGTGCTCGGCTAC
>NZ_WAAS01000271.1:0-8232 GCF_008806585.1 Micromonospora sp. AMSO12t | reverse complement strand
TGGCCTGGCCGACCCAGGCGGCCCGAATGGCCTGACCGGCGCGACCGGCTCGGGCGGTCCGAGCGGTCCGGGCGGTCCGAGTGGGCTGGCCGGTCCGAGTGGCCCGGCCGGCGGGCCTGGTGGCGCGAACGGCGCGGGTGGTGCTGCGGGCGGTCAGGGCGGGGCGACCCGACCCACCTCCGGCGCTGGTGCGTCGGGCAGCGGAGGTGCTCCCGCCGCTGCCGGCAGCGCCGAGGACTGGCCCGAACCGGCCCGCCCGGGTAGCGCGGCCGGAGGCGGCGACGACTGGCCGGAACCGGCTCGACCGGGTGGCGCGTCGGCCGTCACGTCGACCAGCGGTACGGCAGCCGCTGCCCCGGCGGCGACCGGCCTGCCCGGCGCAGGGGCGACCACCCGGCCGGCGACCGCCGCCACGGCGTCGGCGACCGCCGCGCCCGCCGTACCGAAGCCCGCCGGTCCCTCGGGTGCGCCGCAGCAGGCCGCGCCTGCCAGCCCCCCGGTGAGCAGCGCGATCGCGGCGGCGCGGGCGGCTGCGGCGGGACGTGGTCCGCGTACCGGCCAGCCGGTCCGGAAGACCGCGGACGCCGACTGGGCCGGCGAGCCGCCGTACGACCCGGACTTCGACGGCCCGGTGCGCGGCGGCGGGGGACGCCCCGGCGGTGCCCGGCCGGCGGCCCCGAACTTCGAGGGCTTCGACCCGGGTGACGAGCCACTGGACGAGGTCATCGACGAGCAGACCGCGCGGGAGTCCAGCGAGGAACAGGCGGTACGACTGCTCCGCGAGGCGTTCGGCGCAGAGAAGATCGACGAGGTCGACGCCCGATAGCCCTCCCCGACGCCGACACCGACGCGGAGGGCACGCCTCGCCGGACACGGCGAGGCGAACCGCGGCAGATCTTGGTAGGAATCGGCCCCTGGAGGGGCACGTTCCTACCAAGATCTACGCGATGCGATGCGATGCGACGCGACGCGACGCGATGCGATGCGATGCGATGCGGGGCGACGCGATGCGGGGCGACGCGATGCGGGGCAGGGCAGGGCGGGCGGCGCCGGGGCGAGGGTCAGCGGTTGTTGAGCGAGGGGACCGCCGCCGGAGTCGGGAGACGGTCCTCGCCCGGGGCAGCCGTCGCGGGGACAGCCGTCGGGAGACGGTCCCCGGCCAGGGCAGCCGCCGAGGCGACGGCCGCCGAGGGGACGTCTGCCGGGGGGACGTCCGCCGGGGAAGCGGTCGCCGGAGGGACGGTCGCCGGGCTCAGGGCGTCGGCCGCCAAGGCGATCGCGGCGACGGCGCGCTGGCGGCGGGTGCGCAGCAGCGCCCGGACGGCCAGGGCCAGGGCGGCAGCCCAGGCGACGGCCAGCAGCGCGTAGACGGCCGGCCGGGCCGGGCCGCCGAGGTCGGCCGAGCGCATCAGCGTACGGGCGTTGGTCAGCACGATCACGCCGCCGATCGCCGCGCCGAGCAGTTGGGCGGGGACGATGCGCACCAGCCAGGCCGCGATCGGCGCGGCGATCAGGCCGCCGACGAGCAGCGCGGCCACCATGGGCAGCAGGAAGCCCTCGGAGCCGAGGCCGATCAGGAAGCCGAGGCTGGCGGCGCCGGCGACCACGAACTCGGACGTGTCCACCGAGCCGATCACCTTGCGCGGCTCCATCCGCCCGCTGACCAGCAGGGCCGGCGTGGCGACCGGGCCCCACCCGCCGCCGCCGGTGGCGTCGACGAAGCCGGCGACCAGGCCGAGCGGGCCGAGGAAGCGGCTGCGCAGCTGGCCGCCGCGCCGGTCGGTGTGCAGCGGCCGGGAGAAGCGCACCAGCAGGTACGCGCCGAGGGTGAGCAGGATGCCGGCCATCCACGGGGCGGCCGACTCGGTGGAGATCGAGCTGAGGAAGGTCGCGCCGGCGAACGCGCCCACGGCTCCGGGGAGGGCGATCCGGCCGACCACCCGCCAGTCGACGTTGCCGAACCGCCAGTGCGACACCCCGGCGGCGAGCGTGGTGCCGATCTCGGCCAGGTGCACGGACGCCGACGCGGCGGCCGGCGCCACCCCGACGAGCAGCAGCAACGTGGAGGAGGTCAGCCCGTACGCCATGCCGAGCGCGCCGTCGACGAGTTGCGCGGCGAGCCCGACCAGCGCGAGGACCAGCAGCTTGCGCACGAGCGCCCCCTGACTTTTCGGTATCTCCTATCGACTTGGTCGACAATGCGGCACGGGGCGTGCCCCGGTCAAGCCTCCAACCGGTCAGTGAGACGACAGACGCCGCCCGGCGGCCCGGCCGTGGCGGCGACGAGCACGATCCCGAAGCGGGCAAGAAGTCAGGCAGGGATGCGGGACCAGGTCAGGTCCGGGGCTGCCCCGATGCCCTCTGGCGGCGGCCCAGGTGGGGATCGGATCCCGGAGCACACCGGAACTGCGGAACGAGCCCGGCGGCGGGGCCGGGGCGGGTCAGGTCCAGGCGCGGGGGTCGGCGGCCAGCTCGACGACCCGGCCCGGCAGGGTGCCGCCGGCCACGTCGGCGACGGTGACCAGTTCCAGGATCTCGCGTTCGCTGGCCCGCAGGGCGATCCAGACCTCCTGGAGGGCCCGCGCCGCCCCGTGGTAGCCGAGTTCCTCGGGCCGATGCCCGCGTACGTGCGCGAGCGGGCCGTCGATCACCCGGATCACCTCGGCCAGCGAGATCTCCCCGGCCGGTCGGGCCAGCCAGTAGCCGCCCTCCGGGCCGCGCTGGGCCTGCACGATGCCGCCCCGGCGCAGTTGCAGCAGGATACTTTCCAGGAACTTCGGCGGGATCTCCTGGGCGCGGGCGATCTGGTCGGCGGTCACGGGCCGGCTTCGCCCGGGCCCGGCGTCGGCGGTCACCGAGGCGAGCTCGGCGACCGCGCGGAGGGCGTAGTCGACCCGGGCGGAGAGGCGCATGCGGCAAGGTTAGTCGCCTGACCGACCCGCCCGGACGATCACCCCTCGACCGATCGGCCGGTGGCGATGCGCGGGCGGCCTCGGAGACGACGCTGGTGGCGAGCCCGACGGGTCGGGCCGCGCCACGACGGTCGGACGGTCAGTCGCCGACGCGGCGCAGCAGACCCTCCTGCACGGCGCTGGCGATGTGGTGCCCGTCGGTGGTGAACATGCGGCCGGTGGCGAGCCCTCGGGCGCCGGAGGCCGACGGGCTCCAGCAGTCGTAGAGGAACCACTCGTCGGCGCGGAACGGCCGGTGGAACCAGAGCGCGTGGTCGAGGCTGGCCCCGACCACGCCGCCCGGGCCCCAGACCTCGCCGTGCACGGAAAGCACCGAGTCGAGCAGCGTCAGGTCGGAGGCGTACGTGAGCGCGCAGGCGTGCAGCAGCGGATCCTCGGGCAGCTTGCCGTCGATGCGCATCCAGACCCGCTGGTGGGGGTCGGCGGGGCGGTCGCCGGGGCGTACCCAGCCGGGCTCGCCGACGTAGCGGACGTCGATCGGGCGCGGGATCTGCGCCCAGATGCCGAGCCGCTCCGGGTAGCGGGCGAGCCGGTCGGCCATCGTCGGGACCTCGTCCGGCGCCGGCACGTCGGGCGGGGTGGGGGCCTGGTGGTCCAGGCCCTCCTCCGTCCGCTGGAACGACGCCGACATGAAGAAGATCGGCTTGTCGTGCTGGAGCGCCACCGAGCGGCGCACCGAGAAGGAGCGGCCGTCGCGGACGTTCTCCACCTCGTACACGATCGGCTCGGCCGGGTCGCCCGGGCGGACGAAGTAGCCGTGCAGGGAGTGCACGAAGCGGGCCGGGTCGACGGTGCGTCCGGCGGCGACCAGCGCCTGGCCGGCGACCTGGCCGCCGTACACCCGCTGGGGACCGACCGGGGGGCTCATCCCCCGGAAGGTCATCCCGCCGGTGTGCTCCAGGTCGAGCACCTCCAGGAGCTGGTCGACCGCGGCCTGCCCGACCGCGACGTCCGCGTCGCTCACTGCAAGGCCCGCGCCGACGCCGCGTCGACCAGCGATCCGAGCTGGTGTACGCGCAGCGTGTTGGTCGAGCCGGGGGTGCCGGGCGGGCTGCCGGCGACGATCACCACGTAGTCGCCGGGGTTGGCCCGGTCGAGCCCGAGCAGCGCCTGGTCGACCTGGCGGAACATGTCGTCGGTGTGCTCGACGAACGGCATCAGGAACGTCTCCACGCCCCAGGAGAGGGCGAGCTGGTTGCGCACCTCGGGCACCGGGGTGAAGGCGAGCAGCGGCAGGTCGCAGTGCAGCCGGGACAGCCGCCGCACGGTGTCGCCGGTCTGCGAGAAGGCGACCAGTGCCTTCGCGCCGATGGCCCGGGAGATCGAGGAGGCGGCGACGGTCAGCGCGCCACCGTGCGTACGGGGGTCGTGCTGGAGGCGCGGCACGCCGATCGAGCCGGACTCGGTGGTGGTGACGATCTTCGCCATGGTGCTGACGGTGAGCACCGGGTACTTGCCGACGCTGGTCTCGCCGGAGAGCATCACCGCGTCCGCGCCGTCGAGCACGGCGTTGGCGACGTCGGAGGCCTCGGCGCGGGTCGGCCGGGAGTTCTCGATCATGGAGTCGAGCATCTGGGTGGCCACGATGACCGGCTTGGCGTTCTCCCGGCAGAGCTGCACGGCACGCTTCTGCACCAGCGGCACCTGGTCCAGCGGCAGCTCCACGCCGAGGTCGCCGCGGGCGACCATGACGCCGTCGAAGGCCAGCACGATCTGCTCCAGGCAGTCGACCGCCTCGGGCTTCTCCACCTTGGCCAGCACCGGCCGGTGTACGCCCTCCTCGGCCATGATGCCGTGCACCAGCTTGATGTCGTCCGCCGAGCGGACGAAGGAGAGCGCGATCAGGTCGACGCCCAGGCCGAGGGCGAAACGCAGGTCCTCGGCGTCCTTCTCGGACATCGCCGGCACGCTGACGGCCACGTTCGGCAGCGAGACGCCCTTGTTGTTGGAGACCGGGCCGCCCTCGGTGACCAGGCAGCGGATGTCGTTTCCGGTGACGTCGGTGACCTCGACGGCGACCCGGCCGTCGTCGATCAGCAGCCGGTCACCGGGCTTGACCTCCTGCGGAAGCTTGCGGTAGGTGCAGGAGACCCGCTCCTTGGTGCCGAGGATGTCGTCACCGGTGATGACGACCGAGTCGCCGGTGCGCCACTCGTGCGGGCCGTCGGCGAACCGGCCGAGCCGGATCTTCGGGCCCTGGAGGTCGGCGAGCACAGCCACCGGCCGTCCGGCGGCTTCCGCGGCCTCGCGGACCAGCCGGTACACCGCCTCGTGATCCTCGTGGCTCCCGTGGCTGAAGTTGAGTCTCGCCACGTTCATGCCGGCCTCGACGAGGCCCCGGATGCGCTCCGGCGACGAGGTGGCAGGACCAAGAGTGCAGACGATCTTCGCGCGGCGTGTCACGCCCATCAGGCTAGTCTCTCCTCCGGGTCTGGCTGTGGGCCGACCCCTTGCGGACTGCGGAACATTGTCCAACGACGCGCGTCACGCGCGCAGCCGGCGGGCGGAACCCACGCCGGAACGTTGAGGCGGCGGGCATCGGCGACCGCGCGCGGGGAATCGTACGCCCCCGGCGCTACCGGGCAGCCGGGTGCTCCCCGCCGTTCCGCCCGACGCCGCCACGGCCTCCCCCGCGCGCCCGCGCCGGATCCGCCGGCCGTCCCGGTCGGCTCCGCCCCGGCCCGCAGGTCGACGGCGGGGCGCTCCGTTGGGGGCGGTGCTCGGGCCGCGGCGGCGCGGCAGGCCGGCGGTCTCCCGTACCCGGGGGCTCAGCTCTGCGTCTTGACCAGCGGGAACTCCAGCGAGCCCTCCGGGCAGAGGAAGGTCAGCACGTCCACCCGGTAGAGCCCCGCCTGGACGGCCGGGTCGGCCTCCATCACGCTGCGTACGTCGTCGACGGAGCCGGTGCGGGCCAGGCCGAAGCCGATCGGCGGGTCCGGTTCGCGGGCCGGGCCGTCCACCGAGCCGGCGACCAGGATGATCCCCCGCCGTTGCAGGGCCTGCATGTGCGCGAGGTGCTCGGCCTGCAACCGCTGCACCGTCTCCGCCGGCAGCGCCCGCCCGGCCGCGCCGGGATACAGCACGATGCATTCGTACGTGTCGAGCGCGAAGTCGACCTGCGGCACTCCCGTCATGGCGTTCCCTCCCGCGTCGCGCCGCACGCGGCGACGTGCGCTCGGTCGACCGGCGGGGCGTACGCCCGTGGTCGACGTCGAGCCGGCACGGCCAGCGTCGCACGGGCAGCCGGCCGGCACGGGCGCTCCGGTCAACTTCGTCCCCCGCCCGGCCCGGTTGTGGCAACGTCGCGCCGTGTCGTGGCGGGCCCCGGGGCACCCGGGACGCGCCGGCCGCGTCCGGCCCTACGGCGGGTGATCCCGGTCTCGATCCGCCCCGGTGGTGGTGTGGGCGACGATCGTCGGGAAAGCCTCTCGGTGGTGGGATCGACCGCCGGAGACGGACGACAGGATGGGAATCCACGCATGACGAATGACGCCGGCAAGCAGCCCGCGAAGGCCTCGGGGACGTATCGGATCGGGGGCGACCTCCAGGTCGACCGGCTCGGCTACGGGGCGATGCAGCTCACCGGCCCCGGCGTGTGGGGCGACCCGAAGGACCCGGCCGAGGCCGTACGGGTGCTGCGCCGGGCGTACGAGCTGGGGGTGACGTTCATCGACACGGCCGACTCCTACGGGCCGTTCGTCAGCGAGCTGCTGATCCGCGAGGCCCTGCACCCGTACGCCGACGACCTGGTCATCGCGACCAAGGCCGGCCTGACCCGCTCCGGCCCGGGCGACTGGCGTCCGGTGGGGCGCCCGGAGTACCTGCGCCAGCAGTGCGAGCTGAGCCTGCGGCACCTCGGCCTGGAGGCCATCGGGCTCTACCAGCTGCACCGGATCGACCCGCAGGTGCCGCTCGCCGACCAGCTCGGGGAGCTGGCGCTGCTCAAGCAGGAGGGCAAGATCCGGCACATCGGCCTGTCCGAGGTGACCGTCGAGCAGATCGAGGCGGCCCGCGCCGTCACCCCGATCGTCTCGGTGCAGAACCTCTACAACCTGGCGGACCGCAGCGCGGAGGCCGTCCTGGAGCACTGCGAGCGCAACGACCTCGCGTTCATCCCCTGGTTCCCGATCGCCACCGGCAACCTGGCGCGGCCGGGCGGTCCGCTGGACGCGATCAGCACCGGGCACGGCGCGACGCCCGCCCAGCTCGCGCTCGCCTGGCTGCTGCGCCGGTCGCCGGTGATGCTGCCGATCCCGGGCACGTCGTCGGTGGCGCACCTGGAGGAGAACGTGGCCGCCGCCGAGGTGCAGCTGACCGACGACGAGTACGAGGCCCTCGCCAAGGCCGCCTGACGCGGGGCGGGGCGGGCGGCGCACGGCCGCCCGCCCCCGCCCGCTACAGGGCGAGGCAGTTGGGGCGGATCGCCTCCCCGCGCAGCGCCTGCCGGATCACCGTGTACGTGGTGCCGTCGAGCACCAGGCCGAGGTGCCCGACGACCCGCAGGGGGCACGCCGACTGGATCAGCACGTTGGTCGCTCCGTCGGCCAGTGTGGCGTTGTCGACGGGGCGCACCAGCTCGTCCTGGAGGGTGCGCACCGCCGTCCAGCGGACCGCGCCAGGGGTGTCGTCGCCCGCATTGAGGCCGGCGAGGAACGACGAGCCGATCGACATCTGCTGGCAGGCGACGATGCCGGCGCAGCTGCCCAGGCCGAGGAACTTCACGATGTTGGCCACGTACGTGCCGTACTGCGGGGTGCCGAGGCTGACGTAGCGGTCGACGCTGCTGGCCCCGCCCAGGCTCTTGATGAAGTACCGGGACACCAGGCCGCCCTCGGAGTGGGCGACGACGTCGACCTTGGCCGCGCCGGTCGACGCGCGGACCTGCCCGACGAAGCTGCTGAACGCGCGGGCCGAGGTGGGGATGTCGCCGAGCCCGAGGTTGGGCAGCTGGTAGACCCAGACCCGGTACCCGTCGACGCGCAGCCGGGAGGCCAGCGGCCCGTAGGCGGAGGCGATGCCGCTGAGGCCACCGACGACGATGACGGGGTTACCTGCCGCGGCGGCGGCGATCTCGGCGGCGGTGCTGGTGACGCCGTCCCCGACGGCGGAGGCGGAGGCGGCCGGGTCGGCGGCGCTCCGGTCGGTGCTGGCCGCGGGCCGGTCGGGGACCGCGACAGCGGCCGTGGCGGGGGCGGCGAGCACGGCGGCGATCATGACGGCGAGGGCGGGGACGATCTTTCGGAGCAGCAAAGCTGCACCT
>NZ_WAAS01000270.1:0-8341 GCF_008806585.1 Micromonospora sp. AMSO12t | reverse complement strand
CGGTGGGGCGAAGGGAGTGAGCCGGTGAGGGTGTTGGCGGCGATGTCGGGCGGGGTCGACTCGGCGGTCGCGGCGGCGCGGGCCGTCGAGGCGGGACACGACGTGACCGGCGTGCACCTGGCGCTGGCCCGCAACCCGCAGACCTATCGCACCGGCGCGCGCGGCTGCTGCACGCTGGAGGACTCCCGGGACGCCCGGCGGGCCGCCGACGTCATCGGCATCCCGTTCTACGTCTGGGACATGGCCGACCGGTTCCACGAGGACGTGGTCGACGACTTCGTCGCCGAGTACGCGGCCGGCCGTACGCCCAATCCCTGCCTGCGCTGCAACGAGAAGATCAAGTTTGCCGCGGTGCTGGACCGGGCCGTGGCCCTGGGCTTCGACGCCGTGGTCACCGGCCACCACGCCCGGCTCGGCGCCGACGGCCTGCTGCGCCGCAGCGTCGACCTGCCCAAGGACCAGTCGTACGTGCTGGCGGTGCTCACCCGCGAGCAGCTGGACCGGTCGATCTTCCCGCTCGGGGACTCGACGAAGGCGCAGGTCCGCGAGGAGGCCGCGCGGCGGGGGCTGGCGGTGGCCGACAAGCCGGACTCGCACGACATCTGCTTCATCGCCGACGGGGACACCCGCGGCTTCCTCGCCCAGCGGCTCGGCGAGGCGCCCGGCGAGGTGGTGGACGCCGCCACCGGCGCGGTGGTCGGCAGCCACACCGGCGCGTACGCGTACACGGTCGGGCAGCGGCGTGGCCTGCACCTGGACCGTCCGGCGCCGGACGGCCGGCCCCGCTACGTGCTCTCCATCACGCCGAAGACCAACACCGTGACCGTGGGCCCGGCCGAGGCGCTGGAGGTTTCCCGGGTGCGCGCCGAGCGTCCGGTGTGGACGGGCGGCCCGCGCCCCGACGCGCCGCTGGAGTGCGAGGTGCAGCTGCGGGCACACGGGGACGTGGTGCCGGCGACGGTCGAGCTGACGGCCGACGGGCTGCGCGCCGAGCTGCGTCGCCCCGTCCGTGGGGTGGCCGCCGGCCAGGCCGTCGTGGCGTACCGGCCGGACCCGGCCGGCGACGTCGTGCTCGGCTCCGCCACCATCGCCGGCTGACCGGGACCGGGAACGTGCCTCCGGCGCGGGCGTCGGCAGAGCGTCCCCGTCCGGTCCCGGGCGGCCGGCGTCCGCGTACCGGATAGTCTTCGGCCGTGGCAGATCAGGTGTGGCCCTGGCCGGCCGGCGCGGCGACCGGCATCGGTTCGCTTCCCGGCACCGACATCGCCGAGGCGCAGCGGATCGTCCTCGGCGAGCTTCCCGCCCTGCCCCACCTGCCGGAGCTGCCGGGCCGGGGCCCCGGCGCCGACCTCATCGGCCGGACCGCCGGCCTGCTGGTCGAGCTGCCGGTGGAGCTGTACGCCGCCCGCTGGCGGATCGCGCCGCGCCCGGGACGGGACGTGCGCCGCGCCCGCGACCTGATGGAACGCGACCTCGACCAGCTCGCCGAGCAGGCCGAGGAGTACGCGGGGCCGGTCAAGATCCAGGTCGGCGGCCCGTTGACCCTGGCCGCGTCCCTGGAACTGCCGATCGGCGGCCGGATGCTGCGCGATCCCGGCGCGGTCCGGGACCTCACCAACTCGCTCGCCGAGGGGCTGCGCGGGCACGTGGCGGCGGTCGCCCGCCGGCTGCCGCGCGCCACCGTGCTGCTCCAGCTCGACGAGCCGTCGCTGCCGACGGTGCTCGCCGGGCGGGTGCCCACCGAGAGCGGGCTCGGCGCGTACCGGGCCGTGGATCCGAGCGTCGCCGCGTCGCTGCTGCGTACGGTCGTCGAGGCGGCCGGGGTGCCGACCGTGGTGCACTGCTGCGCGCCGAACGTGCCGCTGGAGCTGATCCGCTCGACCGGCGCCGTCGGCGTGGCCCTCGACCTCGGCCTCGTCACCGACCTGGATCCGCTGGGCGAGGCGATCGACGCGGGGCTCGGGCTGCTGGCCGGCGCCGTGCCCACCACGCCGTCGGCCGCCGGTCGCGCGCCGACCTCGGCGCAGGTCGCCGATCGCGTACGCCAGCTCTGGGACCGCCTCGGGTTCCCCCGCCGGCAGCTTGCCGAGCAGGTCGTGGTGACCCCGGCCTGCGGCCTCGCCAACGCCACCGGGCAGTACGCGCGCGCGGTGCTCGCCGCCTGCCGGGACGCCGGTCGGCGGCTCGCCGAGGACTGACGTTTGCCGTCGTACGGGCGGGGCAGGAAGGCCGACATGATCGGACAACTGCGCACCGTGGTCATCGACTGCCCCGACCCCCGGGCCCTGGCCGGTTTCTACGCGGAGCTGCTGGGCCTGCCCCTCGACGGCGACGCCAGCGACGACGGCTGGGTCGTGATCGCCGGTTCGGGGCACCGGCTCGCCTTCCAGAAGGCACCCGACCTGCGCCCGCCGACGTGGCCCGACCCGGAGCGCCCCCAGCAGTTCCACCTGGACGTGCAGGTGGCGGACGTCGAGGTGGCCGAGAAGCGGGTGCTGGAGCTCGGCGCGCGGCGGCTGCCCGGCGAGGGCGACGACTTCCGGGTCTACGCCGACCCGGCCGGTCACCCCTTCTGCCTGGTCTTCTCCGACTGACCCGGGCCCGTCACGCTCCGGGCGGTCCGGCACGCCCTCGCGGCCGGGTGGCGGGTGCCGGCGACGGCGTCGAGTGGTGCGGGTTGCGGGCGGGCGGCATGATCGCGGGAATGATCGACACCTCGCTCCGGCGGGCCGCCGGCTCCCTCTTCGGCCTCGCCTACGGTGACGCGCTGGGCAAGCCGACCGAGTTCCTGACCGTCGCCGAGATCGTTCGCCGCTACGGGCCGGCCGGCCCGCGTGACCTTGCCGGCGACCCGGTGCTGGTGACCGACGACACGCAGATGGCGCTGGCGGTCGGCTGGGCGCTGCACGACGCGCCGGCGCCGACCCCGGAGGCGGTCGAGCCGCTGCTGCGGAGGCGTTTCCTCGACTGGGCGGCCAGCCCGGAGAACAACCGGGCGCCGGGCATGACCTGCCTGCGCGCCTGCGCCGAACTGGAGCGCGGGGTGCGCTGGCAGGAGGCGACGGTGGCCGGCTCGAAGGGCTGCGGGGCCAACATGCGGGTCACCCCGGTCGGCCTGGTCGACGTCGACCTCGACACCCTCGCCGGGCTGGCCCAGCTCCAGGCGGGGCTGACCCACGGCCACCCGACCGGCCTCGCGGCCAGCGAGCTGACCGCGTACGCGGTGCGGCTGCTGCGCGACGGCGCGGCGCTGGCGGAGCTGCCCCGGCTGCTCGTCGACCGGGCCCGCGACCAGCGGCGGGTCTACCGCGCCGACTGGCTCGGCGACCTGTGGCAGCGCCCCGGCGTGGACGCGCCGGAGGACTTCATCGCCCGGGGCTGGGACGAGTGCCTCGCGGTCCTCGGTCGCCTGGACGCCGCGCTGGCCGGCCCGGACGACGGCGGCGACCCGTGCCGGCACACCGGCGAGGGCTGGATCGCCGAGGAGGCGCTGGCCACGGCCCTGTTCTGCGCGATCCGGCACGCCGACGACCCGGTGGCGGCGCTGGCCCGGGGCGCCACCACCGCCGGCGACTCCGACTCGATCGCCGCGCTGGCCGGCGCCTTCGTCGGCACCGCGCTGGGCATGGCGGCCTGGCCCGCCCCGTGGGCCGCCCGCATCGAGTACGCCGACCAGCTCACCACCCTGGCCCGCGCCTGGGACTGACCCGCGAAGCTTCCCCGGCCGGCGGCACCGGCGGCGCGGCCGCCCCGGACGGCGGGCCGCCACCGTCGCCGGCGGCCACGCTGCAACGCGGGTCAGGCGCCCGGCACGGTCGCCCGTTCGGTGCGGGTCAGGCGCCCGGCAGGTGGGGGAGGCGGCGGATGCGACGCCACAGGACGGGGTCGCAGTCGCCGGCACGGCGGGAGAAGTCGGCGAGCGGGACGTGCGCCGGCTCGGCCAGGTCGACGAAGCTGTCGTGGTCGGCGTCGGGGTCCCACTCGCGGGTCGGGATGCGGATGTGGTCGTCGCGGGCGCTCTTGTCCTGACTGGTGATCTTCAGGACGTCGGCGCCCCCGTCGTCGGTCCGCAGCACCAGGCAGGGCCGCACCTTCGAGCCGGTGCCGTCGGCGTACGGCACGTCGGCCCACCAGATCTCGCCGGGACGCGGCGCCCCGGCGGGAGACCGCTCGGCGGTACGCGGTCGGGGCGGCGCGGTGGACCGGCCGGGACCGCCCGACGGTCTCCGGCGGCCGGGCCGGGTGCCCGGTCGACGGGGCGGACGCGGAGCGGCGTCACGGCCGCCCCGCCGCCGATCGTTCCACGCCCAGCCGGCGGCCACGGCCAGCACGATCACCGCCGCCCAGAGCAGCCATTCCGGCATCCGTACCCCCGCCTGGTCAGTGGGCGCGGCGCGGACGCCGCGGGTTCGACGGCGGAGCGGATCCGCCCCCGCGGCCCCGCCGTCCGGCGATCCTCGCACGGCCGGGGCCCCCGCGCCGATCGGGCGCGACGGGTGGCCGGCGGATTGTCCCACCGGACCGATACGGTGCCGAGGTAGCGGAATCACGGGAGGTCGCACGGTGTCCGAGGAAACCATCGCCCAGCAGGTCACTCCGGCACAGGAGGCGGCGGCCGGCGCCGAACCGACCCCCGACGCCCGGGAACGGCACGCCACGCTCAGCCAGGAGCTGACGGAGCACCAGTACCGCTATTACGTGCTGGACGCGCCGACCATCCCCGACGCCGAGTTCGACCGGCAACTGCGGGAGCTGGAGGCGCTGGAGGAGCAGTTCCCGGCGCTACGCACCCTCGAGTCGCCGACGCAGCGGGTCGGCGGCACCTTCTCCACCGACTTCACCCCCGTCGCCCACGCCGAGCGGATGCTCTCGCTCGACAACGCCTTCGCCGACGAGGAGCTGGCGGCCTGGGCCGAGCGGGTCGAGCGCGACGCGGGCGGGTCGGTTCCCTACCTGTGCGAGCTGAAGGTCGACGGGCTCGCCATCAACCTCACCTACGAGCGCGGGCGACTGGTCCGGGCGGCGACCCGGGGCGACGGCCGCACCGGCGAGGACGTCACCGCCAACGTGCGCAGCATCCGCGACGTGCCGGGCCAGCTCGCCACGTCGGCCGAGTTCGGCGACGTGCCCGAGTTCGTCGAGGTCCGGGGCGAGATCTACTTCCCGGTGGCGGCCTTCGCCGACCTCAACGCCGGCCTGGTCGAGCAGGGCAAGCCGCCGTTCGCCAACCCGCGCAACGCCGCCGCCGGCAGCCTGCGCCAGAAGGACCCGCGGGTCACCGCCTCCCGGCCGCTGCGCCTGGTGGTGCACGGCATCGGCGCCCGCCGTGGCTTCCAGCCGGTCACGCAGTCCGAGTCCTACGCGGCGTTGAAGGCGTGGGGGCTGCCGACCAGTGACCGCTGGCGGGTGGTGCCCGACCTGGCCGGTGTCGCGGAATACATCGCCCACTACGCCGAGCACCGGCACGACGTCGAGCACGAGATCGACGGCGTGGTGGTCAAGGTCGACCCGGTCTCCATCCAGGGTCGGCTCGGCTCGACCAGCCGGGCGCCGCGCTGGGCGATCGCCTTCAAATATCCGCCGGAGGAGGTGAACACGAAGCTGCTCGACATCGACGTCGAGGTCGGACGCACCGGCCGGGTCACGCCGCGCGCCGTCCTCCAACCGGTCAAGGTGGCCGGCTCCACCGTCGCCTACGCCACCCTGCACAACGCCCGGGAGGTCGAACGCAAGGGCGTCCTGATCGGCGACATCGTGGTGCTGCGCAAGGCCGGCGACGTGATCCCCGAGGTGCTCGGCCCGGTGGTCGACCTGCGTCCCGCCGACGCCCGGCCGTTCGTCATGCCGACCACCTGCCCGGCCTGCGGCACGCCGCTCGCCCCGGCGAAGGAGGCGGACGTCGACATCCGCTGCCCCAACTCGCGCACCTGCCCCGGTCAGCTGCGCGAGCGGGTCTACCACCTCGCCGGCCGCAAGGTGTTCGACATCGAGGCGCTCGGCCACAAGGGCGCGGCGGCGCTGCTCGACGCGGAGGTCATCACCGACGAGGGCGACCTGTTCTCGTTGGACGAGAAGCAGCTCGCGCGCTCGCCCTTCTTCGTCAACAAGGACGGCACGCTCGGCAGCAACGCCGTCAAGCTGCTGGACAACCTGGCCGTGGCCAGGGAACGCGACCTGTGGCGGGTGCTGGTGGGCCTGTCCATCCGGCACGTCGGCCCCACCGCCGCGCAGGCGCTCGCCCGGCACTTCCGCTCCATCGAGGCGATCGACCGGGCCGGCGAGGAGGAGCTCTCCTCTGTCGACGGCGTCGGGCCGACGATCGCGGCGAGCATCCGGGAGTGGTTCGCCGTCGACTGGCACCGCGAGTTGGTCCGCAAGTGGCGCGAGGCCGGCGTACGGATGGCGGAGGAGGCGGTCGACGAGGGGCCGCGTCCCCTGGAGGGGCTCACGGTCGTGGTGACCGGCACGCTGCCCGGGTTCAGCCGCGACCAGGCGTCCGAGGCGATCCAGAGCCGGGGCGGCAAGGTGAGCGGGTCCGTCTCCAAGAAGACGTCCTTCGTCGTGGTGGGCGAGAATCCCGGCTCGAAGGCCGACAAGGCGGCCAGCCTGAAGGTGCCGGTGCTGGACGAGGACGGCTTCCGGGTGCTGCTCGACGCCGGCCCGGAGGCCGCCCGGGAGGTCGCCCGCACCGAGGAGTGACGACCGGGCGGAGGCGGCCACCGCCCCGGCGGGGCAGGCAGGACGGGGGCGACCGACCGGGCCGCGACGGCGGGCGGCGCCCGGTCGAGATACCAACTTAATTACGACTACGACCGATTCGCGACTGTCGTGCCGGGCATTGAGACACGGAGGGCGTTTCATTGGTGGCACGGCGTGCGACCGGTCACGCCCGTGGACCGAGCCCTCGGGAGGTGTGATGGAGTCCGCGGACTCGCGAAACTCCGTTCCGCCTGGCCGGGCACGCCCGTTCTTCGCCTTCGTCTGGTCGGTGGCCGCGCTGGCGGCGGTGCTCTGCGTACGCCCGCTGCTCGACCTCCCGGCCGAACTGCCGCGACTGCCGGTGGCGTTCTGGGTGATGGCGGCCCTGGCCGTCGGCTGCGACGCGCGCCCGTTCGTCCCGCCCGGGCGCCGGCAGACCTCCGCGGTCTTCCCGTCCACCTGCTTCACCTTCGCCATCCTGCTCGGCTGGGGGTTCGGTCCGGCGGTCCTGGTGCAGGCGGTGGCCGTCGTCGTCTCCGGCTGGCGGATGGGCCACGCCCCGTGGCGGACCGCCTTCAACGCCGCCCAGTACGCGGCAGCGCTGGGCGCCGCGTACGCGGTCACCTGGCTGGGGCCCGGCAGCATCTTCGACGGCGGCCGGCTGCGCGGCACGGACGTGCTGGCGGTGGGCGGCGCGACGGTGGCCTGGTTCGCCGTCAACTACGCGCTGGTCAGCACGGCCGTCCGGCTGCGCTTCGGCGACCGGTGGTGGCCCAGCCTGCGGCAGGGGCTGGGCTTCGAGCTGCTCTCCACCGGCTCGTTGCTGCTGCTCGCTCCGGTGCTGGTCGCGGCGGCGCGGGCCAGCGCGGCGCTGATCCCGCTGGTGCTGGTGCCGCTGTTCGCCGTCTACCGGATGGCACGGCTCAGCGTCGAGCAGCAGCAGCTCGCCTCGCTGGACCCGCTCACCGGCCTGCCCAACCGCAAGGCGTTGCTGGCCGAGGTCGGCGAGCAGGTGCACGTGCACTCCGAACGGGCGGCCCGCGGCGAGCCCGCCGCCCGGCTGGCCCTGCTCCTGATCGACCTCGACCGGTTCAAGAACGTCAACGACGCGCTCGGGCACGCGGTGGGGGACCGGCTGCTGGTCGAGGTGAGCGCGCGGCTGACCGACGTGGTCGGCGAGGGCATGGTCGCCCGGCTGGGCGGGGACGAGTTCGCCATCGTGATGACCGGCCTGGCCGACGTCGACGAGGCCCGGGAGCTCGCCGGCCGGGTGGTGCGGGCGCTGGCCGAGCCGGTGTCGCTGGACGGGTTGCCGCTCGACGTGGGCGGCTCGATCGGCGTCGCGCTCTTCCCGGAGCACGGCGAGGACTTCGCGACCCTGATGCGCCACGCCGACGTGGCGATGTACGACGCCAAGCACCGCAACGACACCGTGGCGGTCTACGCGGCCGAGTCCGACCACAACTCCGCCGAGCGGCTCGGCCTGCTCGCGGACCTGCGCCGGGTGCTGGAGGCGGGCCGTCCCGAGATCGCCCCGCCCGCCGGGGACGGTGCCGGCGCCCCGGGCGGCGACGGGGCGGTGGCCGTCCCGGCGGGACCGACGCCGGGCGGCCGGCTGCCGGGTGACGGGCGGGCCGGCGGC
>NZ_WAAS01000269.1:0-8357 GCF_008806585.1 Micromonospora sp. AMSO12t | reverse complement strand
CGACGGCTCCGGTGCGTAGTGGTCGCTCCAGCCGCGCGGCGGGCCGGCGGCCGACGGGGGCTCGTCGGCGGCGGCACGGTCGGCCGTCGGCGCGTGGAAGCCGGGCGGCACCTCGAAGCCGCTGGCGGCGGTGCCCACCGGCGGGACCTGGACGGCGGGGGGCGCCGACGTCGGCAGCCCCGGCTCCGACCAGCGGTTCTGGCGGCCGGCCGACGGGTCCTCGGCGGAGCGCCGGGCCGGACGGGACTCGGGGTCGGTGAACCCGTGCTGCGTCCCTGGTGGCTGCTCGGCCGTCGGCGCCGGGCGCTGCGCGGGCACCACCAGCCGGTCGTTGCCCGGGTCGCGGCGCTGGTCGCCGGGGATGCCGGGCGGGGCGCTCACCGGGACCTGGCGGCTGACCGGCGCGTCGTCGGCGGCGTGGTCGACGCCGTTGGCGTGGTGGCCGTTGACCCGGGCCGGCGGCTCGGTCGCGGCCGGGCCGGGCAGCGGTGGCGGCAGGTCGCCGTGCCGCGGGGACGAGGCGGCCCAACCGGGGGACGGCTCGGGCGGACCCCATGGAGAGGCCGGCTCGCGGGGGCCGGAGATCTCCCCGCCCCGGGACCAACTGGCCGCCGGGGGCGCCCACCCGCTGCCGGAACGGGCCAGGTCGTCCTGCGGACCCGTGCCGTCGCCGTGCTCCCCCGGGTTGGCGGCACCGGGTTGCCCTGTTTCACTCACCGCGCGCTCCTTGGTCGCCCCCGCTGAGGCTACCGTGTGGTGACAGTGGCGATAAGTTACAGCGGCGGGCCAATTCCGCGACGGGTCCCCGGGCCCCGACCGGTTCGGGTGAATTGCCGGCTCGTACGAAGAGACTCGGAGGTTCCCATGACCGCTGTGGGGAACGGTGCCCAGACCGCCGGCCGGCCCACCCGCCTGCCCCGTTCCGCGCGCCGCAAGCAACTGCTCGCCGCGGCCCAGGAGGTGTTCGTCGCCCAGGGCTACCACGCGGCCGCGATGGACGACATCGCCGAGCGGGCGGGAGTCTCCAAGCCCGTGCTCTACCAGCACTTCCCCGGCAAGATGGACCTCTACCTCGCCCTGCTGGACACGCACTGCGACGCGATCCTCGCGAAGGTCGACGACGCCATGCGCGGCACCAACGACAACAAGGAGCGCGTCGGCGCGTCGGTGCGGGCGTACTTCGACTTCGTCGACCACGAGAGCGAGGCGTTCCGCCTCGTCTTCGAGTCGGACCTGCGCAACGACCCGGCGGTGCGCCAGCGCGTCGAGCGGGTGGAGCAGGGCTGCATCGCGGCGATCACCGACACCATCATCTCCGACACCGGGATCAGCCGGGCGCACGCCGAACTGCTCGCCTCCGGCCTGGTCGGCGCGGCCGAGACCGCCGCGCAGTTCTGGCTGGCCCGTGGCCGGCAACTGCCCAAGGCAGAGGCGGAGGCACTGGTCGCGGCGCTCTCCTGGCGGGGCATCGCCAGCTTCCCGCTGCAAGGTGAGTCAGCCTGAACATCCGGCCCCGAGATCGGATAGCCTTCCCAACGGCGGCTCTTTCGCCCGAATGAGGAGGCACAGTGGAGGTCAAGATCGGCGTGCAGTACGCGCCCCGCGAGCTGGTCCTGGAGAGCGCACAGTCGCCGGCCGAGATCGAGCAGATCGTGACCGAGGCCTTCGGCAAGGATGAGGGCACCCTCTCCCTGACCGACGAGAAGGGCCGGCGGGTGATCGTGCCGGTCAACAAGGTCGCCTACGTCGAGATCGCCGAGGCGTCGCCGCGCGCGGTCGGGTTCACCGTCCGCTGAGTGGTCCGGTCGGCCGCGACGGGTGACCCGACGATCGCCCGTCGCGGACGCCGGTCGCGGTCAGTTGTTCAGCCCGGCGGCGGCCATCCGCGTGGCGTGTGCCGCGGTCAGCCGCCCGAACAGCCCCGGCACGTCCACCCGCCCGCTCTGTGCGACGAGCGCGGTGAGCGCCCCCCGCTCGGCGGCGGCCACCCGGCCGGCCTGTGACAGCGCTTCGCCGACCAGTCGCCGCGCCCACATCGAGAGCCGGCCGGCCACCCTCGGATCGGCCTCGACGGCCGCCCGGATCTCGGCGACGGCGAAGTCGGCGTACGACGAGTCATGCAGCACGTCGAGGACGAGCTGACGGTCCGGCTCGGCCAGGGCCGCGGCGATCTCCCGGATGAAGTCGTCGGTGATGGCGTCGCCCACGTATGCCTTCGTCACCGCCTCCGCCCAGTCCTTCGGCTCGGTCGAGTCGTGGTACGCCTGGAGCGGCTCGACGTACGGCGCCATGGCGTCGTCGGGCAGCACGCCGAGCGCGGCGAGCCGGTCGGCCAGCCGCCGGTAGTTGCCGATCTCGGCGGCGGCCATCTCGCCCAGGGCCGCCCGCCGGCGCAGGTCGGGGGCGAGCCGGGCGTCGACGGCCATCCGTTCGAAGGCGAGCAGCTCACCGAAGGCCACCAGGCCGAGCAGGTCGACGACGGCGCGGTCGGGCAGATCGGTCGCGGGCACGAGCGCAGGCTACCGCCCGCCGGCAAACCGGCAAGAAGTGACACAGGTCACATGGGTGGCCCCCGGCGTGGCGCGCGCGGATGGAATCGGGACGCCCTCGGGTCGGTTCAGGTAGCATGGAGCAGTTGCCGCGGGCGCCGACCTGACCCAGGCTGATCTGAGCGATCAGCCGGCCCGGTCGAAGTGTGAGGCCTGCGGCGCGCGTGCGGCCCGGTCCGGCAGAGGCATTCAGCCGCCGACCGTGTGGCCCGCGCCACACCGAACGCGCCCTGACGGACATGCCGGGGCGCACCCACGAGAGGGCACCCCCAAATCCATATGAGCGAGCTGACTCAAGACCTGATGGACGGCCAGGAACTGGCCGCCACCGCTCCGGTGCGTCCGGAGGCTCCCACCTTCGCCGAGCTGGGCGCGCGTCAGGAGACCGTCGACGCGCTGGCCGCGGCCGGCATCACCCGCGCCTTCGCCATCCAGGAGTACGCGATCCCGATCGCGATGCGCGGCATCGACATGATCGGCCAGGCGCCCACCGGCACCGGCAAGACCCTCGGCTTCGGCGTACCGCTGCTGGAGCGGGTCTTCGCGCCGGGCGAGGGCAGCGACGGCGTGCCGCAGGCGCTGGTCGTCGTACCCACCCGTGAGCTGGGCATCCAGGTGGCCAAGGACCTCGCCGCCGCGGGCCGGACCCGGGGCGTGCGCGTGCTGCCGATCTACGGCGGTGTCGCGTACGAGCCGCAGATCGACGCGCTGCGCAAGGGCGTGGAGATCCTGGTCGGCACCCCCGGCCGCCTGATGGACCTGCAGAAGCAGAAGCACCTGCGGCTGGACCGGGTCCGCGCGCTGGTGCTGGACGAGGCCGACCGGATGCTCGACCTGGGCTTCCTCGACGATGTCGAGAAGATCCTGGCGATGCTGCCGGAGGACCGGCAGACCATGCTCTTCTCGGCGACGATGCCGGACCCGATCGTCACCCTCTCCCGGCGCTTCCTGCGCCAGCCGATGACGATCCACGCCGGGCACACCGCCGAGACCGGCCCGTCGCCGCAGACCGAGCAGCTGGCCTACCGCACCCACTCGATGAACAAGGTCGAGATCGTGGCCCGGATCCTCCAGGCCGAGGGGCGCGGGCTGACCATGATCTTCACCCGCACCAAGCGGGCCGCCGACCGGGTCGCCGAGGACCTCGACTTCCGTGGCTTCGCGGTCGCCGCCGTGCACGGTGACCTCGGGCAGGGCGCGCGCGAGCGGGCGCTGCGGGCGTTCCGCGCCGGCAAGATCGACACTCTGGTCGCCACCGACGTGGCCGCCCGGGGCATCGACGTCAGCGGCGTCACCCACGTCATCAACTACGACTGCCCCGAGGACCAGGACACCTACACCCACCGGATCGGTCGTACCGGCCGGGCCGGGGCGACGGGCGTCGCGGTGACCTTCGTCGACTGGGACGACATGCCCCGCTGGCGGATCATCGACAAGACGCTGGGCCTGGACATGCCGGAGCCCGCGGAGACGTACCACACGTCCCCGCACCTCTACACCGACCTGCACATCCCCACCGACGTCAGCGGCACCCTGCCGACCGCCGAGCGCACCCGCGCCGGGCTGTCGGCCGAGGTCGAGGAGGACCTCGGCGGCGGACGGCCCCGCCGGGGCGAGGGCGGCCGGGGCTCCCGGCGCGGCGAGCGTGGCGAACGCGGCGAGGGCCGTGGTCGCGGCGAGCGCCGCTCGGGCCGCGCCGGCGGTGCGACCGACGCGCCGCAGGCCGACGCGCCGGCTGACACCGCCGAGGAGGGCACCCGCGTCCCGCGTCGCCGTCGGCGTCGCCGCGCCGGCGAGACCGTCGCGGGCGAGCCGACCACGGTGATCACCGCCGAGGCCACCGAGGCCCCGGCCGCCGCCGAGGGCGAGGCCGCGAAGCCCCGCCGCCGCCGGCGCCGTCGTGGTGGTGGCTCCGCCGCCGGTACGCCGGCCGAGGCGACCGCCGACTGACCGACGTACGTCACCCGAGATCCCCCGGACCGGTGCACCCGGTGCCGGGGGATCTCCTCGTCCGGGCCGTGATCCGCGGGCTGGGCGGACGCGACACCACCGGCGAGAACCCCCGCCGGACACCGCCGCCGGGACGCGTGCCGGGCAGGCCGCCGGTCGACGAGGAAGATGGAGCAATGCCCGAACCACTGGACGCCGCCCTGACCGAGGTCCGGGCACTGCTGCTCGACCCGGCGCTCACCCGTGCGGTGGCCGCCGGGCGCCGGCGTGGACACCGCCCCTCGATGGTCCGCGCCGAACTGCGGCCGGTCGCGCTGAAGGCGGGCCCCCGGTTGCAGATCTCCACCTCCGACGGCTCCCGCCCGTACACCCGAAACGTGGCCGCCGGCCCGGAGGCGGACGCGGCGGTGGACGCGCTGCTGGCCGAGCCGTTCGGCAACTGGCACGTGGAGACGGCCGACGCGACGCTCCAGCTGCGGGTCACCAAGTCCGGCGAGGCGCAGGTGCACCGGGCCGCTGCGGCCCGGCCCGCCGCCGAGCCGGGTGGGCACGACCGGGCGAAGGAGTACCTCCTCGATCCCGGTGACCCGATCTTCGCCGAGATCGGCGGCTCGGCGGCGAAGCGGCGCCAGGTCGACGCGTTCCTGCGGGCGCTGGCGGCGACCCTCCCGGACGACCTGACCGGCCCGCTGCGGGTGGTCGACCTGGGCTGCGGCAACGCGTACCTGACCTTCGCCGCGTACCGGTGGCTGGCGCAGCGGGGGGTCGACGTCGAGCTGGTCGGCGTGGACGTCCGGGAGGACCAGCGGCGACGCAACACCGAGCTGGCCGAGCGGCTGGGCTGGGCAGACCGGGTCAGCTTCGTGGCCGGCACGATCGCCGACGCCGTCGTGGAGCCCGCCCCCGATCTGGTGCTGGCCCTGCACGCCTGTGACACCGCCACCGACGAGGCGCTGGCCCGGGCGGTGCGCTGGCAGGCCCGCTGGGTGCTCGCCGCGCCGTGCTGCCACCACGACGTCGCGGCCCAGCTCCGCGCGCGGCCGGCCCCGGCCCCGTACGAGCTGCTGACCCGGCAGGGCATCCTCCGGGAGCGCTTCGCGGACGTCCTCACCGACGCGCTGCGGGCCGGGCTGCTCCGGCTGCACGGCTACCGGGCCGAGGTGGTGGAGTTCGTCGACTCCCGGCACACTCCGCGCAACCTGCTCATCCGGGCACGACGCACCGGCACCGCGCCCACCGCCGCCCAGCGGACGGAGTACCGGGAACTCGTCGACCAGTGGGCGGTCACCCCACGGCTGGCGGCGCTGCTGCCGCCGGTGCCCGCGCCGGCCCCCGGCACCCCGGTGCCGGAAGGCGTCGCGGCTGCCCGCTGAGCGACCTCGGGCGTCGCGGCCACCCGGCCCCGGGAGGGCGCACCGGCCGACGGACGGGCGTCGAGCGTGGTCGAGCGGTCACGGAGACCGCCGGGCGCGTGTGATCCACGCCATTCCGCAGGGTGCGGAGTCCCGCTCACGAGACGGTCTGGTCGATCAGTCAACTGTTTCCCTGCCTTTCCGTACTACCCTCGGAGGCGCACCGCCGGGTGCCGGTCGGGAGGGAAGACCCGCAGGGATGGGTTCCGTAGAGGTTTCTCCGCAGATGGCCTTCGCACGTTTCGTACGGCGCGCCATCGACGACGCCCGCGAGGAACGCGGCTGGACCGTCACCGACCTGGCGTCCCACACCGGCGTCGGTCGGTCGACCGTGTTCCGTTGGCTCGCCGGAGACTGGCAGGACTACCCCGAGCTGGCCAAGGTACGCGGCTTCTGCGCCGCGCTGGACCTGCCGGTCGCGGCAGCGTTCCGCGCGCTCGGCCTGCCCGACGCCGGTCCCGCGCCCCGCCGGCGCGTCGACGACGGCCCGGTCGAGGCGGACGTCCGGGTGATCCTGCAACGGCTGGCCGACCCGACCGTGCCGGCCGAGGAGAAGCACCACATCCGCGACCTGCTGCGCTACCTGGCCCGCCGCCCCATCCGCCGCGCCGGCTGAGCGCCACCAGCGGAAAGTGCCCCACCCGGCTTCGGGCGGCATCCGCGGGGGTCAGGGCACCGTCAGCGTGAACTCGGCGGTCCGCACCACGCCGGCAACCTGGAAGTCCAGGTAGAGCCGGTACCGGCCCGGGTCGGGCGTGGTCACCCAGAACGTCACCGCCCCGTCGACCGGCTGCGGCTCGGGGTGGACGTGCAGGTAGCCGAGATCCCCCTCGCGCAAAGCGACCAGGTGTCCGTACGCGCCGAGGTAACGCTCCAGCGCCGGGGGTCCGCCGGCCGAGTCGACACGGAAGGTCAGCGGCACGGTCACGCCGGCCTGCGGGGTGCCCTGGTAGTCGACGGTGAAGCCGTCGACCGTGGCGGAGGACGCCGGCGCCGGCAGCGGCCTCGGCTGGTAGCCGCCCGGCGCGGTCAGGTCCACCCCGAGGGTCACGGCGGTCTGCCGGCCGTCGTCGGCGAGCGCGGTGAAGTCGGCGTACGCCCGCCAGACCCCCGGCTGCGGCAGGGTCAGCGGCACCGACCAGGTGCCGTCGGCCGCCATCGTCGGGTGCAGGTGCTGGTAGCCGGTCAGGTCGCGACGCACCACGATGAGGTGCATCGGCTTCTCGTGCACGACCGCGAACCGGGTCACCGGGCGGCGTTGCGCGTCCCGCACCAGGAAGCGCAGCTCGCCCGCGCGGCCGGCGGTGAACGTGGCGGCCAGAGGGGTGAGCGTGTAGCCCGCCGAGCTGACCGAGAGACCGGCGGCCTGCGCCGCCGCGGCCTGGTCGACGCCGTGCTCGTGGGCGCCCGTGCCCGGCGGGTGGCTGTGGCCGGTGAGGGCGCTGTCCGGTCCCGCCGCAGCGGACGGGCCGCCGCCGTTCAGCCGACCGAGGCCGAAGCCGAGCAGGACGGCGAGCACCAACCCGCCGACGACCAGCGCAAGCCGGACGGTGCCGCGGTCCGGCACGGCCGACACGTGCTCCGGCCCGGCGGACGCCTGCTCCGACGAGACCAGCGCACCGTCGGACGCGACCGGCGCCTGCTCCGGCGCGGCCGGCACGCCCTCGGGCGCGGCCGATGTGTGCTCCGGCGCGGTCGGCACGCCGTCGGGCGCGGCCGAGGCGTGCTCCGGCGCGGCCGACACCTGGTCAGGCACCGCCGCCGTCCCGGTCGCGAACGGGCTGCTCATCGGTCATGCCGCCCACGCTACCGCCCGTCGGCACCGGGCCGGCCCGCCGGTGGCGCGGCGTGGCGACGGTCGCAGTCCGCCCGCGTCGGGAACTTTCCCGACCGGTCCGGACACGACGCCACCGCAGCTCGGGCCCCTCCGCCCAGGCATCGGCGGCCCGGCCCGCCGGACCGGGCGGCACCGGTGGCTCAGCCGGCTACGGCCAGGGCGAGCGGGAGCACGTCGGGGGCGCCGGCCCGGCGCAGTTCCCGTGCGGCCATCGTCATCGTCCAGCCCGAGTCGACCAGGTCGTCGACGAGGAGCACGGGCCCGTCGAGCCCGGCGAGGGCGTCGGCCAGGTCGTCCGGCACGGCGAAGGCGCCGTGCAGGGCGCGTACCCGCTGGGCGCTGTTGCCGCGCGGGCCGCCGGCCGGCGCGCCGGTCGGCGTCACCGCACCGAGCAGCGGCAGCCGGCCCACGGCGGCGATCCGCTCGGCGAGCGAGCCGACCAGCCGGGGCCGGCGGCGCGAGCCGACCGCGACCACCCCGACCGGGCGGCGCGGCCACCTCTCGTCGCCGTGCGCCCACGCCTTCAACACCTCGACCACGGCGGCGGCCACGTCTTCGGGTACGGCCACGTCCGCCGCCTCCGGCCCGACCAGGTCGCGCAGCCGGCCG
>NZ_WAAS01000268.1:0-8437 GCF_008806585.1 Micromonospora sp. AMSO12t | reverse complement strand
GGTCAGCGACCGGGGCGTAGGCCGAGGTGGCGTAGTTCCAGGGCGGCGAGGGCGTCGACGGTGGCGTCGTCGCCGCGCCGCCACGACTCGGCCACGTCGGGGGCGATCCGGGTCAGTCGCCCCAGCGGCTGGGTGGCCAGCGCGCGCAGGGCGAGCAGGTCCCGGCCGGCGGGCGCGGCGGCCAGCTTCGCGGCCGAGCCGGCCCGGCGCATCCAGCGCACCCGTAGCGGCAGCCAGCCGAAGAGCACCAGGCCGAGCGGGAAGACCAGCACGGCGACGGCCAGCGCGAGGGCGAGTTGGTCGACCAGCTCCTGCTGGTCGCGCCCCGCCTCGGCCAGCGAGCGGGCGGCGGTGGCGGCCCGCTCGAACGGCGCGGTCAGCTCGTCGCCGACCAGCGGCACCCGGCCGACCTTGCCGCTGGCGTCGGCCAGGTTGTCGGCCAGGCCGCCGCCGGCCCCCTCCAGCTTCTGCCCGGGTACGGCGAGCTTCTGGACCAGGTCGTGCAGCCACAGCGCGCCACGGATCGCGCCGTACACCCAGGCGACGACGAGCAGGTCGGTGATCAACTGTCGGACGGCGGTCGGGAAACGATCGGCGTAGATCTTCACGCCGGACAGCGTGCCATGTGCGCGGGCCCCTGGCACGGCGCGAACGACGGCACTCAGTCCGGCGGACGGCGGGCGCCGACGCAACGGGGCCCGGCGGACGGCGCTACGGGCGGGGTCAGCTCGCGCAGGCCGGGCAGGTGCCGAAGATCTCCAGGGTGTGGCTGACGTCGGCGTAGCCGTGCTTCGCCGCCACCCGCTCGGCCCAGCTCTCCACCGTCGGCCCCGCCACCTCCACGGTGCGGCCGCAGGTCCGGCAGACCAGATGGTGGTGGTGGCCCTCGCTGCACCGGCGGTAGAGGTGCTCGCCGCCCGGCGGGCGCATCACGTCGATCTCGCCCGTGTCGGCGAGCCCCTGGAGCGTGCGGTAGACGGTGGTCAGCCCGACCCGCTCGCCGCGCTCGCGCAGCATCGCGTGCAGCTCCTGCGCGCTGTGGAAGCCCTCCAGCTCGCCGAGCAGCGCGCTCACCGCCGAGCGCTGCCGGGTGTTGCGGACCGTGGAACCCGCCATGATCATGATCCCTCCCCGGCGTGGCTCACCGCGTCGGCCACGATGTGTGCGACGTGCTCGTCGACCAGCGCGTACGCGATCTCGCGACCCCGCCGGGAGCCGCGCACCACGCCGGCGCCCCGCAGCACCCGCAGGTGCTGGGAGACCAGCGGCTGGGCGGCGCCGAGCTTGTCGACCAGCTCGTGCACGCAGCGCTCGCCCTCGGCGAGCTCGCTGACGATGGCCAGCCGGATCGGTGCCGAGAGGGCACGCAGCAGCTCGCTCGCGCCCTCGAAGGCGTCGTAGCCTGATCCGTCGGTCACCCTGTAACGGTAACCAATCCCACTGACACGGCGCTGACCAGGATCAGTGGAGCACGACCTCGTGCGGCTCCGGCGTGGGCGCGGCGGCGGGGGTGCGCCGCCGGCGCAGCATCCGCCACGCCGCGCCGAGGACCGCGACCACCCCGAACGAGGCGATCGCCATCAGCACCACCGAGGCGCCGGGGGCGGTGTCGGCGTTCGCGGCCACCCAGACCCCGGAGCCGGCGGCGAAGAGCCCGAGCGCCATCGCCGCCGCCATCGTGCTGCGGAACCCCCGGGTCACCTGCTGCGCGGTGGCCACCGGCACCACCATCAGCGCGCTGATCAGCAGCACCCCGACGGCCCGCATGGCGATCGTCACCGTGACGGCGGTGGCCACGGCGAGCAGCAGGTTGAGCGTGCGCACCGGCAGGCCGGAGACGCGGGCGTACTCCTCGTCGTGGCAGACCGCGAAGAGGGCCGGGCGCAGCGCCAGCATGGTCACCCCGATCGCGATGCCGAGCACCGCGATGGTGGTCAGGTCCTGCGGGGAGATCGTGGTCAGCGACCCGAACAGGTAGGCGTTGAGGTTGGCGCTGGTGCTGTCGGAGAGCCCGACCAGCGTCACGCCGCCGGCGATGCCGCCGTAGAAGAGCAGGGCCAGGGCCAGGTCGCCGGAGGTGCGCCCGCGGGCGCGGACCAGCTCGATGGTGATCGCGCCGGCGGTCGCCACGGCCACCGCGACGAGCACGGGGGAGCGGTTGAGCAGCAGGCCCGCGCCGACGCCGGTGAGCGCCACGTGCCCGACCCCGTCGCCGATCAGGGCGAGCTTCCGCTGCACCAGGTAGATGCCGAGCGCCGGGGCGGCCAGGCCGATGATCAGCGCGCCGATCAGGGCCCGCTGCATGTAGGGGTACTGGAAGAGTTCCATCTCAGCTGCTCCACAGCCCGGCGGGCTCGTCGGGACCGTGCGGGTGCACGTGGTCGTGGTCGGGCTCCGCGTGGTGGCCGGCAGGCTCGGGCACCGCGCCGTCGTGGCAGATCCCACCCTGGTGTACGACGACCGCCCGGCTGATCAGCGGCCGCAGCGGCCCGAGCTCGTGGGCCACCAGCAGCACCGTGCCGCCACCGGCGACGAAGGCGTGCAGCGCATTGGCGAACGCCTCCTGGCTGGCGGCGTCGACCCCGGCGGTCGGCTCGTCGAGGACCAGCAGCTCCGGCTCACCGGCCAGCGCCCGGGCGATCAGGGTGCGCTGCTGCTGCCCGCCGGAGAGGGTGGCCACGGGATCGCGGGCCCGGTCGGCGAGCCCGACCGCCTCCAGCGCGGCGGTCACCGCCGCCCGGTCCGCCGCGCCGGCCGGGCGCAGCACCCCGCGCCGGGCGAGCCGGCCGGAGGCCACCACCTCGCGGACGGTGGCCGGTACGCCGCTGCCGGCGCCGAGGCGCTGCGGGACGTACCCGATCCGGTGCCACTGCCGGAAGCGGCGCAACGGACGGTCGAAGAGGGTGACCGACCCGGAGCTGAGCGGCACCAGGCCGAGCGCGGCGCGGATCAGGGTGGACTTGCCGGAGCCGTTGGCGCCGAGCACCGCGACCACCTCGCCGGCGGTCACGGTCAGTGAGACGTCACGCAGCACGGGGCGGCCGTCGTAGCCGACCACCCCGTGCGCGACGGTGATGACTGGAGCCGTCATGAGCAGCTCAGCGCCGTTCGCAGGGTGGCAAGGTTGGTGCGCATGACCGAAAGGTAGTCGCCGCCGCCGGTGGACAGCCCCTCCAGGGGGTCCAGCACCGCGGTCTTCGCGCCGACCTCGGCGGCGATGGTCTCGGCCACCTTCGGGCTGACCAGCGTCTCGAAGAAGATCGTGGTGGCCTTGTGCTCCCGGGCCTCCTGGGCGACCTGGGCCAGGCGCTGCGGGGACGGCTCGTTGTCGGGGCTGAGCCCGGTGATGCCGATCTGCTCCAGCTGGTAGCGCCCGGTCAGGTAGCCGAAGGCGGTGTGGCTCACCACGATCTCCCGCCGCTGGCAGGTCTTCAGCCCGGCCGTGAACTCGGCGTCCAGCTTCTCCAGCTCGACGCGCAGCGCCTTGGCGCGGGTCGTGTAGTCGGCGGCGCGGTCCGGGTCGGCCCGGCCGAGCCGCTCGGCGAGCTTGTCGCCGACCGTGGCGAGGCGGGTCGGGTCCAGCCAGAGGTGCGGGTCCTTGGCGCCGCCCTCCTCGTGGCCGGGCTCCTCGGGGTGGGCGTGCTCCCCGCCCTCGTGGTCGTGGCCGCCCGCGGCGGCGTCAAGCAGCGGCTGCACGGTCGACACGTCGAACGCGCGCTCCTTGGCGTTCTGCTCGACGGCCTCGTCCAGCGCCGGCTGGAAGCCCTTGAGGAGCACGACCAGCTCCGCCTCGGCGACCTGGCCGACCTGGCCCGGGTTCAGTTCCAGGTCGTGCGGCTCCGCCCCGGGCTTGACCAGGTTGCTCACCTTCACCGCGTCGCCGCCGATGCGCTCGGCGAGGAACTGCAACGGGTAGAAGGCGGCCACCACGTCGACCCGCTGCGGATCGGCGCCGGTCGTGCCGTCGTCGGAACAGGCCGTGACGCCACCCAGGGCGAGCAGGGCGGTGGCGGCGACGGCCAGGGTGCGCGGGGCGGAGCGGATGTTCATGCCATGAACTCTCCGCGACAACGATAATGATTGTCAAAAACGCATGCTTGCATGTCAGAGCAGCTTCACCAGGCCCGCGGTGACCAGCAGGGTGAGCGCCACCAGCCGGATCACCCGGGTCGGCGCCGTCTGCACCGACCAGGTGGTGACCAGCAGCGCGGCCACGGCCGCGGCGAGCAGCAGGGTCAACAACCCGCCGACCACGCCGGGGGTGAAGAACGCGACAAGCACCAGCACGAGGGTGACCAGGAACACCGTCGTCGGGTTCGCCCGGGCCAACCGGGCCGGCATCCGGCTCTGCGTACGCTGCATCCCACAGACTCTACGAGGAGGAACCCCGTGCTGGTGACGAACCGGTTCGTGGTGGACGTCGATGTCGCCGACGAGTTCACCGAGCGGGCGCACGCCGCCCTCGCCGCCCTCGCGGCCCGCCCCGGTTACCTGCGCGGCCAACTGGTCCGGGCGCTGGACGACCCCCGGCACTGGTGCCTGGTCACCGAGTGGGAGTCGGTCGGCACCTACCGGCGGGCCCTGGGCGGCTTCGACGTCAAGATCACCGCTGTGCCGCTGCTCGCCGAGTCGCTCGACGAACCGTCGGCGTACGAGGCGCTCGCCACCGCCGCCCCGGGCGGGGACGTCGTCGCGGCCGCCAGCGATCGGGCCGCTGGTCCTTACCGCTGAGCCCGTGGGCACTACATTGCTTGCATGACCGCTCCCGGACCGGCGACCCCGCCGGCGTACCCTCCGTCGCCCGGCCAGCAGGGGGCGCAGCCGCCCGCCGTGCCCGGCCCGCCGGCGGACCCGGGCGTGCCCGCCCCGCCGGCCGGGCCGGGGGTCACCCCGCCGTTCGCGGCGCCCCCCACCGAGGGGCGCAACACCCGGCTCTGGCTCGGGCTGGGCGCCGGGGCGCTCGCCGTGCTGCTCTGCTGCGGCGGTGGCGGCGCGGCCGTGGTGGGCCTGGCCGTGACCGGGGTGCAGGCCGTGCGCGAGCAGGGACGCACCGTCTCCACCGACTACTACCGCGCACTGGTGGAGCGGAAGTACGGCGCGGCGTACGACCAGCTCTGCGACGACGCGCAGCGGCGCGAGTCACGCCGCGAGTTCGAGCGCCGGGTGGCCGCCGAGCCGCAGATCGCGACCTTCCGGGTGGGCGACGTGGACGCCGTCTCCCTCACCGTGCCCGTCGACGTCACCTACACGGGCGGCCGGCAGGACCGGCAGGAGGTCACCCTCGGGCAGGACCAGCAGACCGGCGGCATGGAGGTGTGCGGGGTGAGCTGACCCGCCCCCGGTATTCTGCTGGGCCCGGGACGGCACGGGTCGTACCGTTGTCCCGAACTGTTCCTTCCGTCCTTACCGCGTCCCCGCCGACCGCCAGTCGGCGTAGGAGGAAACATGCCAGCCGACCGTATCGACGCCGTCGTCAGCCTCGCCAAGCGCCGAGGCTTCGTCTTCCCCTCCAGCGAGATCTACGGAGGCACCCGGTCGGCGTGGGACTACGGTCCGCTCGGCGTGGAGCTCAAGGAGAACGTCCGCCGGCAGTGGTGGAAGACGATGGTCCAGCA
This sequence comes from Micromonospora sp. AMSO12t, assembly GCF_008806585.1. Taxonomy (NCBI): domain Bacteria; kingdom Bacillati; phylum Actinomycetota; class Actinomycetes; order Micromonosporales; family Micromonosporaceae; genus Micromonospora; species Micromonospora sp. AMSO12t. Next base: position 2,822 of record NZ_WAAS01000268.1, on the reverse strand, counting down.
GCGCGACGACGTGGTCGGCCTCGACTCCGCCGTCATCCTGGCCCGCGACGTCTGGGCCGCCTCCGGCCACCTGGACGCCTTCGTCGACCCGCTGACCGAGTGCCAGTCGTGCCACAAGCGGTTCCGGGCCGACCACCTCGAGGAGGCGTACGAGGCCAAGCACGGCAAGCCGCCGGCCTCGCTGACCGAGCTGAACTGCCCGAACTGCGGCAACAAGGGCACCTTCACCGAGCCGAAGATGTTCAACGGCCTGATGAAGACCTTCCTCGGCCCGGTCGAGAGCGAGGAGGGCATGCACTACCTGCGGCCCGAGACCGCCCAGGGCATCTTCGTGAACTACAAGAACGTGGAGACGGTCGCCCGCAAGAAGCCGCCGTTCGGCATCGCCCAGACCGGCAAGTCGTTCCGCAACGAGATCACCCCGGGCAACTTCATCTTCCGCACCCGCGAGTTCGAGCAGATGGAGATGGAGTTCTTCGTCGAGCCGGGCTCGGACGAGCAGTGGCACGAGTACTGGCTCTCCGAGCGCTGGAACTGGTACCTCGACCTGGGCCTGTCGGAGAGCAACCTGCGCTTCTACGAGCACCCGAAGGAGAAGCTCTCCCACTACTCGAAGCGCACCGTCGACATCGAGTACCGCTTCCAGTTCGGCGGGACCGAGTTCGCGGAGCTGGAGGGCATCGCCAACCGCACCGACTTCGACCTCACCACGCACAGCAAGCACTCCGGCGTCGACCTGTCCTACTTCGACCAGGCCAAGGGCGAGCGCTGGATGCCGTACGTCATCGAGCCGGCCGCCGGCCTCACCCGCGCGGTGCTCGCGTTCCTGCTCGAGGCGTACGACGAGGACGAGGCGCCGAACACCAAGGGCGGCGTGGACAAGCGCACGGTGATGCGCTTCGACCCGCGGCTGGCCCCCGTCAAGGTGGCCGTGCTGCCGCTGTCGCGCAACGAGGCGCTCTCGCCGAAGGCGAAGGGCCTCGCCGCCGACCTGCGCAAGCGCTGGGTGGTGGAGTTCGACGACTCGCAGGCGATCGGCCGCCGCTACCGCCGCCAGGACGAGATCGGCACCCCGTTCTGCGTGACTGTCGACTTCGACACCCTGGACGACAACGCGGTGACCGTCCGGAACCGGGACACCATGGCCCAGGAGCGCATCGCGCTGGACCAGGTCGAGCGCTACCTGATCGAGCGCCTCCCCGGCTGCTGAGCTGCGGCGGGCCCCGGCCGGTGCGGAAGTTGCGCCGGCTGGGGCCCGTACACTTGTCCGGTGACCGCGCCGACCGTTCCCGCACTGCGCCCGTTGACCATCGGGCGGCACGAGGTGTGGCCGCCGGTGGTGCTCGCGCCGATGGCCGGCATCACCAACGTCGGCTTCCGGCAGCTCTGCCGGGAGCAGGGCGGCGGCATCTACGTCTGCGAGATGATCACCACCGTCGCGCTGGTCGAGCGGAACCCGAAGACGCTGCGCATGATCGCGTTCGGCGACGACGAGCGGCCCCGCAGCCTCCAGCTCTACGGCACCGACCCCGAGATCACCGCCGCCGCCGTGCGGATCGTGGTGGAGAAGGACCTCGCCGACCACATCGACCTCAACTTCGGCTGCCCGGTTCCCAAGGTCACCCGCAAGGGCGGCGGCTCGGCGCTGCCGTGGCGCCGCCGGCTCTTCGCGCGGCTGGTCAGGGCCGCGGTGGACGCCGCGTCGCCCGCCGGGGTGCCGGTCACGGTCAAGATGCGCAAGGGCATCGACGACGACCACCTGACGTACGTCGAAGCGGGCCTCGCCGCCCAGGACGCGGGCGTGGCGTCGGTCGCCCTGCACGGGCGTACGGCCGCGCAGCGCTACTCCGGCACGGCGGACTGGGACGCCATCGCGACGCTCAAGCAGGCCCTCGACGTGCCGGTGCTCGGCAACGGCGACATCTGGGAGGCCGACGACGCGCTGCGGATGGTGGCGCACACGGGCGTCGACGGGGTGGTGATCGGCCGGGGCTGCCTGGGTCGACCGTGGCTCTTCGCCGACCTGGAGGCCGCGTTCGACGGCCGCCCGGAACGCCGCCTGCCCACCCTCGGCGAGGTGGCGCGGACGATGCGCCGTCACGCCGAACTGCTGGTCGACCAGTTCACCGCCGGCTCCCGTACCCCCGCCCGGGGCGAGCGGGACGGCTGCACCGACTTCCGCAAGCACGTCGCCTGGTACCTCAAGGGCTTCCCGGTCGGCAGCGAGCTGCGCCGCGAGCTGGCCATGATCGAGAGCCTGGCCCAGCTCGACGACCTGCTCGGCAAGCTGGACCCGACCGAGCCCTTTCCCGTGGCCACCTTGGGCCAGCCGCGCGGCCGCACCAACTCGCCCGGCAAGGTCTTCCTGCCGGACGGCTGGCTGGCCAGCCGCGACGACGACACCGTCCCGGAGGGCGCCGAACTGGCTGACTCGGGCGGCTGAGCCCTCGGCCGCCACCCGGGCCTCGGCTGCCTCGGCGCTCCCGGCTGCGGCTCGGCCCCGGCCTGCCCGGCTGCGGATGCTGGGTGAAGGTGAAGACGACGAAAGGGCCGGCCCCTTGTGGGGGTCGGCCCTTGTCGCTGTGTGGTGCGCCTGTCGCTGGGTGGTGCGCGGTGCTGGGTGGTGTGTTGGTGTGTCGCTGTGGGGTCAGGCGGTGTAGCCGCGGGTGGCGATCCAGTCGGCGAGGTTGTCGACGCTCATGCGGTAGGAGGCCTGGTTGGGGTTGGCGGAGTCGGCGATGGTGACGGTGTTGCCGTTGTCGCGGTAGCCGACGACGCTGATGTAGTGCCCGCCTTCGAAGGAGTGGGTGGTGCCGTCGGTG
>NZ_WAAS01000267.1:0-8517 GCF_008806585.1 Micromonospora sp. AMSO12t | reverse complement strand
GCCCGGGGCGGTAGGGGTACAGGCGCCCTGGTCAGGACCCATCCGGCAACGGAGAGCGACGAAAACTACCCTGCGTCATGGCCTCGTGCGGTGCCGACGGCGCGGCGATGGCCGCACGCGGGTGGGCCGGAAACGCGTTACTACCGGACCAGAGTGGACGCATCGGATACGACCCCCTCCCGGCTTGCCGCATTCTTACCAATCAGGGCGCGCATCCTGCCGCATATCCGGACCCAATTACAGTCTCTCTGCGTAATCGCGAGTCCCAATTAATTACTGGCTGCAATCATGATCAGCAATGTTCCGCCCGGTATCTAATTCGCGTATCGTGCCCCCTCGTGCCACCAGTGCGTTCCTCCGGCGAACCCGCCCCGCAGCCGTCCACCGTGGGCCCCGAGTCCACCCCGGATGGCGGTCCGGTCCCGTTGCCGCCCGAGACCGACAATCGGTCCGATCCGGACGGTGCCGCGCCCGATCCACGGGAACTCGCCGCGCAGTTCGAGGACGAAAAGCCCGGGCGGGAACTCTCCGGGCCGATCGGCGTGCTGGTCACCGGAACGACGTTGGCGATCGCGCTGCTCGCCCTCTGGCAGGTGTTCTACCCGCTGCCGCAGGGGAGCAAGTTCTACCTGGTCATCTTCCTGGCCGGCATCCTGCCGATGGTCTTCCTGGCGTACCCGGCGGATCTGCGCCTGCCCCGGCGGCTGCGCCGCACCGGCGCGACCGGGCAGGACGACGCGGTTCCGGCGGAGCGCCCCGGGCGCCGGCGCCCCACCCTGCCGGACTGGATCCTGGCCGGCGCGGCGCTGGTCAGCTGCCTCTACCCGGTGCTGCCCGTCGACCTGGGCGACGGCGGCGGCGGGTACGACGCCTTCCTCGACCGGCAGGGCCTGCTCGTCGGCATGGACGTGGCGATGGGCACCGTCCTGCTGCTCCTGCTGCTGGAGGCGTGCCGGCGCACCACCGGCTGGATCCTGCCGGCCGTCTGCGTGGTCTTCCTCGGCTACGGCTACTACGGCGGGCTGCTGCCCCAGTCCTGGCCGGTGGCCCACGCCGGCCTCGACTTCGGGCAGATCGTCGACGGCCTCTACAACTCCGACAGCGGCTTCTACGGCACCCCGCTCGACGTCGCGGCGACGTACATCGTGCTGTTCACCATCTACGGCGCGGTGCTGGACCTCTCCGGGGCCGGCCGGTTCTTCGTGGAGCTCTCCGCCGCCGCCTTCCGGCGCTCGCGCACGGCCGCCGGGCGCACCGCCGTCGCCTCCGGGTTCCTGCTCGGCACCGTCTCCGGCTCCGGCGCGGCGACGACCGTCAGCATCGGCGCGGTCACCTGGCCCGTGCTGCGCCGCGCCGGCTACCCGCCGGAGCGGGCGGGCGGCATGCTCGCCGCAGCCGGCGTCGGGGCGATCCTCTCCCCGCCCACCCTCGGCGCGGCGGCCTTCATCATCGCCGAGTACCTCGGCGTGTCGTACCTCCAGGTGCTCGGCTGGGCGACCGTCCCGACGGTGCTCTACTACCTCGGCATCCTCCTCGCGGTCGAGATCGACGCCCGCCGCTCGGGCGTGCGGCCGGTGGTCATCGACACGACCTCCGCCGGCCGGCTGCTGGCCCGGTTCGGCTACCACTTCCTCTCGCTCTTCGCGATCGTCGGGCTGCTGGCCGTCGGCTTCTCCGCGACGAAGGCCGTGGTGCTGGCCACCATCCTGGCCGCCGTGCTGTCCTTCCTCGACCGTCGGCACCGGCTCACCCCGGCCCGCCTGCTCGCCGCGCTCAGCGCCGGGGTGCGCGGGGTCCTCGCGGTGAGCGCGGTCTGCGCCGCCGCGGGCATCATCACCGCCACCACCACCAAGACCGGCCTCGGCCCCCAGGCGGCGGCGCTGCTGGTCAGCGGGGCCCAGGCCGTCAGCTCCGAGCCGGCCGTGGTGCTGGCGCTCACCGCGCTGCTCGCCGCCGTCGCCCTCACCCTGCTCGGGCTGGCCGTGCCGGTCACCGCGTCGTTCGTGATCGGCTGGGTGATCATCGGCCCGGCCCTGCTGGACCTGGGCGTCACCGCGCCCGCCGCGGCGATGTTCGTCTTCTACTTCGCGGTGCTGTCCGAGGCGTCCCCGCCGACCGCGCTCGCCGCGGTCGCCGCCGCCGCGGTGACCGGCGGCCGGCTGGTGCCGACCATGTGGCAGACCCTGCGGTACGCCCTGCCGGCCTACCTCATCCCGCTCGCCTTCGTGGTCACCCCGACCGGCCTCGGGCTGCTCGGCATCGGGGGCCCGCAGCGGATAGCCGTCGCCGCGACGGTCGCCGCCCTCAGCGTCGCCGTGCTCGCGGTCGCGGCGGGCGGCTGGCTGCCCGGCGTCGGCCCGGCCGGCGCGCCGGAGCGGATCGTCGGCGCGCTCGCCGGGCTCACGCTGCTCTGGCTCGAACCCGTGCCCGTCGCGATCGGCGCCGCCCTGGCTGCCGTCATGGTGGCGGGCGTGCTCGTCAGACGCGGATCCGCCGGCCGGAACGGCGGGCCGTCAGCAGTACCAACGGTGAACCATGGGGAGGAAAAACAGTGAGACGGATCAACATGCGGCTCGCCGCGGGGGTTGGCGCGCTGGCCCTCGTCGCCGCGGGCACCGCCGGCTGCGGAGGCCGTCAGGACGGCGCGACCAAGGACGACGCCGCCAGTGAGATCACCTGCAAGGTCACCGACAGCACCCGCGTCGGCATCGCCACCGGCAACGCCACCGGGGTCTACTACGTGGTCGGCAACGCCCTGGCCGGTCAGCTCTCCGGGGCGACCGAGGGCAAGCTGACCGGCACCGCCGCCGAGACCGGCGCCTCGGTGCAGAACATCGAACAGCTCGTCGGCGGGCAGTACGACGTCGCCTTCTCGCTGTTCGACACGGCGGTCAACGCGGTGCAGGGCAAGGGCAGCTTCACGGCCCCGCAGCCCGTCGAGGCGCTCGCCCGGATCTACGACAACTACACGCAGGTCGTCGTCCGGGCCGACTCGGGGATCAACTCGGTCGCCGACATGAAGGGCAAGAAGATCTCCACCGGCTCCCCGAAGTCCGGCACCGAGGTCATCGCCAACCGGCTGCTGGAGGCCGCCGGCCTCGACGCGGCCAAGGACGTCCAGGCGCAGCGGCTCGACCTGACCAAGAGCGTCGAGGGCGTCAAGGACGGCAGCGTCGACGGGCTGTTCTGGTCGGGCGGGGTGCCCACGGGCGGGCTGACCGACCTGTTCACCACCGCCGGGGACAAGGTGAAGTTCATCGACATCACCCCGCTGCTGCCCAAGATGACCGAGCTCAACCCGGCGTACCAGGCCGGGACCATCGGCGCGGACGTCTACAAGACCGCCGCGGACACCCCGACCATCGTGGTGCCGAACGTGCTGCTGGTCCGCAAGGACCTCAACGCGAACGTGGCCTGCGCGATCACCCGGACGGTGTTCGACAAGAAGGACGCCCTGGCCCAGGCGAACCCGGCCGCCAAGGGCATCAGCCTGGACAACGCCCGCAAGACCGACCCCGTACCGCTGCACCGCGGCGCGGACAAGGCGTTGCAGGACCTCGGCGCACGCTGATCCCCGGCGCCGGGTCCGGGCCTCGCGCCCGGGCCCGGCGCCCCCGACCCTGAGCCCGGAGGGCCCGAGTGTCGCTCCCCACCCCCGGCCGCGTACGCCGGCACCACCGGCCCGCCGACCACACCGACCGGCTGTGGTCGGTACGCACCCAGCTGCTCGCGCCCATCCTGGTGGCCACGGTCGGCCTGGTGGTGCTGGGGGCGGCCCAGACCGCCACCGCCCTGGACGCCTCCGACGACGCGGACCGCGCCCGGGTGCTGGCCGGCACCGCGACGGCCACCGTGCGCCTGGTGCACGAGCTGGAACGGGAACTCGGCGAGACGGCGGCCCTGCGCCAGCGGGGCGGCAGCAGCGGACGGCCCCTCGTCGACGCGCAGCGACGACGGGTCGACGCGTCCGTCGAGCGCTACCGCGGCGCCAGCCGGGACGCCCGCCGCGCCGCCCCCGACCTGCGCCAGGTGCTCGACGGCGCGGACGCGCAGCTCGGCCAGCTCGAACCGGCCCGCGGGTCCGCGCTGGGCGGCACCACCGCCGACCCGGCCTACCTCTCGCTTGTCGAGTCGCTGCTCGCCGTCGCCGACGCGCTGCCGGCCCAGCTGCGCGACCGCGAGCTGGCCAACGGGGCCCGGGAGGTGGCGGCCGTGGCCGCCCAGGAACACCTCGCCGCCGTGGAACGCGACCTGCTCCGCGCCGTCTTCGTGCGGGGCACGCTGGTGAACGGGGAACTGGTCCGCCTCGGCCAGTTGCGGGGCGCGCAGGAGCAGCGTCAGGCCGAGTTCTCCCGGATCGCCGGCCGGCCGGCGGCGGACGCGTACACCCGGCTGGTGGCCGGGACCGACGTCTCCACCGCCCGCCGGATGCGCGACAGCGCGCTCAACGTGGAGTCCGAGCCCGCCGGGCTGAGGACCGACGGCGACGCCTGGTACGTGGCCCAGAGCGGGGCCATCCGGCGGTACAACCTGCTCGGCCGGGAACTCTCCGAGGAGCTCGACCGCAAGGCCGCCGGGCTGGCCCGCGACGCCCAGCGGCGGGCCCTGGTCACCGGAGGCGCGACCACCGCCGTCGCGCTGGCGTCGTTGACCGCCGCCGTGCTGCTCGCCGTCCGCACCAGCCGTCGCCTGCGCCGGCTGCGGGTCGCGGCGCTCGCCATGGCGCACCGCGAGCTGCCGGAGCGGATCACCGCCATCGCGTCCGGTGACGGCGCGCCGACCGACGGCGCGGCCACCCGGCTGACCGCCGGCATCGGGCAGGGCCGGGACGAGATCGCGCAGGTCGCCCAGGCCTTCGACACGGTGAACCGGGCCGCCCTGCGTCTGGCCGGTGAACAGGCCGAGGTGCGGATGGACGTGACCCGGATGGCCGAGGCCCTGGCCCGACGCATCCGTACCCTGATCACCCGGCAGCTGCGGCTGCTCGACGAGTTCGAACGCGAGGAGACCGACCCGGACGCGCTGGCCCGGCTCTTCGCGCTGGACCACCTCGCCGCCCGCATGCGGCGCAACGGCGAGAACCTCCTCGTCCTCGCCGGCGGGGAGCCCGGCCGTACGCACGACGGCGCCCACCTGCTCGCCGACGTGGTGCGGGCGGCCGCCTCGGAGATCGAGGACTACCCGCGGGTGGAGGTCGACGTGCCGACCGCCGCGGTGCACGGGGCCGCCGTGGGCAACCTGGTCCACCTCCTCGCCGAGCTGCTGGAGAACGCCACCGTCTACTCCCCGCCGAACTCGCCGGTGCACGTCGACGGCCGGCGCACGATCGACGGCCTCACGTTGCGCGTACACGACCAGGGCATCGGCATCAGCGACAGCCGCCTCGCCTCGATCAACGAGCGGCTGCTCGCCCCCGCGATGCTCTCCAGCGCCTCCGCCGGCAGCATGGGCCTGCACGTGGTGGCCCACCTGGCGGCCCGGCACGGGGTGCGGGTGCAGCTGCACAACAGCGGCGCGGGCACCGTCGCGCAGGTGGAGATCCCGGAGTCGGCGCTGACCCGCGTCGAGGACGTCGCCCCGCGCTCCGCCCCGGAGGGACGCGCTCCCGCGCAGGCCGCCCCGCAGGTGCGCGCACCTGCGGGGCCCGTCCGGACGGTGCCCGCGCAGGCGCCGCCGCCCGTGCGTACGCACGCGCCGGTCGTTCCCGCCCAGACCGCCTGGTTCCGGCCCCGGACCGGGGCCGGTGGTCCCGCCACCCTGCCGGACCTGACCAGCGTCCACCACGCGCCGACGATCACGCTCCCGGTGCTCGGCGCGCGCCCGACCGAGTCGGGTGGCGGCGCCGCGATGCCGCCGTCCCGTCCCGCGTCGGCCCCGCCCGCGCCGCCTCCGCTCACCGGGGCCGGGCTGCCGCGCCGCACCCGGGGCGGCCAACTGCCGGCCGCGCTGCACGAGGCCCCGACGGCGCGGCCGGCGGGCGACCTGCTCGACCCCGAGGTCGTGCGGTCCCGGCTGTCCTCGCTCGCCGAGGGAGTGGCCGCGGCGACCCGACGTACCCAGACGACACCCCCCAGGAGAATCCCATGACCCCATCCGAGAGCGCCGGCCTGGACTGGCTCCTGGCCAACTTCGCCGAACAGGTGCCGGACGTGTCACACGCCCTCGCGGTCTCCGGCGACGGGCTGCGCCTGGCGGCCTCGCCCCACCTCGCGCCCGACCAGGTGGACCAGCTTTCCGCCGTGATCAGCGGCCTGGCCAGCCTGACCGTCGGTGCCGCCCGGCTCATGTCGGCCGGCCGCGTACGCCAGCAGATCGTCGACATGGACGGCGGGGTGATGCTGGTGATGGCGGTCGGCGAGCGCGCGCTCGTCGGGGTGCTCGCCGCGCCCGGCTGCGACCTCGGCCAGATCGGCTACGAGACCGCCATGCTGGTCCAGCGGGTGGCGGAGGCCCTGGAGCCGGCGGTCCGGGCGTGATCGGACGGTCCTCCCGGTTGCTGGCGGCCCTGCTGGCGACCGTGCTCGCCACCGGTTGCGGCGCGGCCGAGGCCGGGCCGCAACCCTGGCACGGTGGCCGGATCTTCCTCGCCACCGGCAACACCACAGGCGTCTACTACCAGCTCGGCGGCGGCTACGCGGACGTGATCAGCCGGCACCTGCCCGGCTACGAGGCACGGGCCGAGCCGACCGGCGCGTCGGTGGAGAACGTCAACCGGCTGGCCAGCGGCGACATGGAGATCGCCTTCAGCCTCGCCGACACGGCGGCCGACGCCGTCGCGGGGCGCGGGGCCTTCGAGGGCCAGCCGCAGCCGGTGCGGGCGTTGGCCCGGGTCTACAGCAACTACACCCACGTCATCGTCCGCGCCGACGCGAAGGTCACCAAGCTGTCGGGCCTGCGCGGAAAGCGGGTCTCCACCGGCTCGCCGAGGTCCGGCACGGACATCATCGCCGGGCGTCTGCTGACCGCCGCCGGCCTCGACCCGGACCGGGACGTCGTCCGGGCCACACTCTCCCTGCCGGAGACCGTGCAGCGGATGCGGGCCGGCACGCTCGACGCGATGTTCTTCTCCGGCGGCCTGCCCACGCCGGGCATCGCCGACCTGCTGGCCAGCGCGCCCGGCAGATACGCGCTGCTGCCGATCGTCGACCTGATGGAGCCGCTCACCGCGCGCCACGGCTCGGTCTACACCACGGCGGAGCTGCCGAAGGAGGCCTACAAGACGAGGAGCGGCACGCCGACGGTCACGGTGGCGAACGTCATCCTGGTCAGCGCCGACATGCCCGACCAGCTGGCGTACGACCTGACCCGGCTGCTCTTCGCCTACCAGGCCGACCTGGTGAAGGTGCACCCCGAGGCCGGCAACTTCACCCAGCAGAGCGCCTCGGGCACCGACCCGATCCCGCTGCACCCCGGGGCCGCGCGGTTCTACCAGCGCGGGTGACCCGCGCCGGTCAGACGTCCGCCGGGGCGGTGGCGGCACGGGCCTCCGCCACGAGGCGGTCGGTCTCGGCGAGCACCTCGGGGTCGTCGGCCGGGGTGCCGGGGTCGAGACGGACCGTCCACGTGAGGCCGTCCACCCCCGGCACCCGGCGCGCCGCGACCCGGCCGGCGCCGCCGGGCACCGGGCGGTGCTGCGTGTACGCCACCGACCGGGTGACCCGCTCCCGCACCTGGTGCGGCAGCTCACCCGGGTCGAGCAGCAGGTGGCTCTCGGTTGGGCCGTCGGCCACCACCAGGTAACCGTCGCGCTCGGCGGACAACTCGGCCGGGGTCACCGTGAGCTGCCGGCCGGACCAGATCGCCTTGAGGATGTCGTGCCAGCCCAGCCTCTCCGCCCGGCCGGGCAGCCAGAGGCCGAGGTTGCTGGCCACGACGACCCCGTCGCCCTGGCCGTCGCCGACGGCGGCCCAGGCGAGCACCCGCTCCTCGGCGGCGAGCGGCGGCCGCTGGGCCGCGGGCAGCTTCGGCTTGCGGCGGAACAGTCCCATCTACAGCCCTCCCGCGGCCTGCTCGCGCAACGCCCGGGCGTGCTGTTCCAGCGACAGCAGCTCCCCGAAGGCGGCGAAGTACTCGTCCTTGTTGTTGACCGGGTTGATCCGCTGGATCCGGGACTTGAGGTCCCTGATCCGGCTGGTCACCGAGCCAAACTGCAACCGAGCCATGGTGACCGAGACGTAGCGCGGGTCGGGCTCGCCGTCGATGCGCAGCGGCTCCACCGCCAGTTCGCCGACGAGCGCCCGGGCGGCCAGGTCCTCGCAGGCGTCGCGGACCGACTCGATCCAGACCGCGCCGCCGGTGGCCGTGGCGACCCCGCCGACTGCCGCGACGGCCGCCCGCACCGCCACGTGCACGGGGTGCCGGTATTCCGACGCCTCGACCGCGTCGAACATCGGCCCGGCCAGCACCGGCTCCTGGAGGGCGAGCTTCAGCGCCTCCCGCTCGACCATCGACTGCGGGTTGTCGACGATCGGCTCCGCCGGGGCGGGCCGATCGTCGACAACCCGCAGTCGATGGTCG
>NZ_WAAS01000266.1:0-8545 GCF_008806585.1 Micromonospora sp. AMSO12t | reverse complement strand
GGTGACAAGCCCTCGTCGCCCACGGCATCGGAGCCCCCGGACCGGGCGGGTCCGTGACGGACATCCGACGGGCCGACGAAGTGGGTCATGGGACCTCCCGGAGCCGGCAGTACGCGGCCTAGAGTGGTGAGCACCACACGACCCGCGGGTCGGCCGGTGCCTCGCGTACCCCCACGTGACCGCGGCACCGGCTCCCTCCCGCACCGCGGCGACGACCATGAGGTGCAGCAGTGCAGATGCCGGACGGACTTCCCGCCGAGATCGACCTCTCCCGGCCGAGCGCGGCCCGGGTGTACGACTACTTCCTCGGCGGGGCGCACAACTTCGAGATCGACCGGCAGCTCGCCGAGCAGATCGCCGGCATGACCCCGAACCTGGCGGCGACCATGCGCGCCGGCCGGGAGTTCCTGCGTCGCGCCGTACGCACGCTGCTCGACGCCGGCATCGACCAGTTCCTCGACATCGGCTCCGGCATCCCCACCGTGGGCAACGTGCACGAGGTCGCCCAGACGGCCAATCCGAAGGCCCGGGTGGTCTACGTCGACATCGACCCGGTCGCGGTGGCGCACAGCCGGGAGCTGCTCGCCGGCGACGAGCTGACCGGGGTGATCCACGGCGACCTGCGGGAGCCGGAGCGGATCCTGGCCGCAGCCCGTGACCTGGGGCTGCTCGACTTCAGCCGGCCGCTGGGCATCCTGCTCGCCGGGGTGGTGCACTTCGTCCGGGACGCCGACCGCCCCGGCGAGATCCTGGCCACCCTCCGGGCCGCCGCGGCCCCGGGCAGCCACCTGGTCGTCTCACACTCCACGTTCGAGGACCAGCCGCAGGAGATGCTCGACGCGCAGCGCCTCTCGGCGCGTACCGACACCGAGATCACGCTGCGCTCCCGGGCCGAGGTGACGAGCTTCTTCGGCGACTGGACGCTCCTGGAGCCGGGTGTGGTGCACATGCCGCTGTGGCGCCCCGACTCGCCCTCCGACGTCGACGAGCACCCGGAGCGGTTCGGCGCCTTCGGCGGCGTCGCCCGGTACGACCAGCCCACCGCCTGAGCCCATGGCCGCCGTCCCGGAGCCCGGCGGCGACGACCTCAGCCGGTCGGGCGCCCAGTGGTACGCGGCCGAGTGGGCCAGGGCGGTGCGCCGGCTCGGTTTCGTGCCCCTCAGCGCGGCGGAGACCGAGCGCCTGCTGCACCTGCACACGGTCCGGCTGGCCCAGGCCCTGCTCGCCGAGCCCTTCTCGCCCCTGCCGGCCGAGGAGGTGGGGCGCGCGCTGGTCGAGGAGCACCTGACCGAGCCCCGGGTGCTCGACTGGTCGGTGCGGGCCCTCGGCGACCGGTTCGCCGCCCGGGTGGTGCCGGGCCGGGCCGACGGGGACGGGACGGCGCAACGGGTCGCGGCGTTGCAGGGCGCACTCGCCGCCGGCTTCGCCCGCGCCCTGCGCGACCGCACCTTCGCGCAGCAGGAGCGGATCGCCCGCTCGGCCTGGCAGGCCCGCGACGACGTGGAGCAGGCCCTGCGCGACAGCGAGGCCCGGTTCCGGGCCGTCTTCGTGGGGGCGGCCACGGGGATCGGCATCGCCGGTGTCGACGGCCAGATCATCGACGTCAACCAGGCGTTCGCGGACATGCTCGGCTACTCCATCGAGGAGCTGCGCGAGACCAACGTGGCCGCACTGTTCCACCCCGACGACGCGGCCGGGATGTGGGAGCTCTACCAGGAGCTGATCGAGGGCAAGCAGGACCGGGCCCGGGTGGAGAAGCGCTACTACCGCAAGGACGGCAGCGTGGTCTGGACGGACCTGTCCGTCTCGCTGATCCGCCACGACGACGGCCGGCCCCGGTTCACCGTCGCGATGATCGAGGACATCACCGAGCGGCACGAACTCCAGCAGCGGCTGCGCTTCCAGGCGCTGCACGACCCGCTCACCGGCCTGCCCAACCGGACGCTGTTCTTCGAGACGCTGGGCCGGGTCTTCGACGTCGCCGACGCCGCCCGACGGGTCGGGGTCTGCTTCCTCGACCTGGACGGCTTCAAGGCGGTCAACGACAGCCTCGGCCACGACCTCGGCGATCGGCTGCTCGTGGTGATCGCCAAGCGGCTGGCCGACTGCGTCGCGGGCCGCGGCCACCTCGTCGCCCGGATGGGCGGGGACGAGTTCGTCATCCTGGTCGACGACGGCGCCGGGATCGACGACGCGGTGGGTGTCGCCGAGCTGGCCCTGGCGGCGGTCTCCGCCCCGGTCCGCATCGGCGAGCAGCAGCTCGCGGTGTCGGCGAGCGTCGGGATCGTCGAGTGCCCGGTCGGCGGGACGAGCGCCTCGGAGCTGATGAAGGCCGCCGACACCACGCTCTACTGGGCGAAGGCGGAGGGCCGGGGCCGGTGGGCGGTCTACGACCCGGAGCGCGGCGCCCGGGACCTCGCCCGTTCCGCCCTGGCCGCCGGACTGCCGGCCGCGCTGGACCGGGGCGAGTTCGTCGTGCACTACCAGCCGATCGTGTCTCTGGTCGAGGGCTCGATGCTGGCCGTGGAGGCGCTGGTCCGGTGGCAGCACCCGGAGCTGGGGCTGATCGGGCCGGACCGGTTCATCGGGCTCGCCGAGGAGACCGGCCTGATCGTCCGGCTCGGCGAGTGGGTGCTGCGGCAGGCCTGCCGGGACGCGGAGGCGTGGCGGCGCGAGTTCCCCCGGGCGCAGCTGGTGGTCAGCGTCAACCTGGCCGCCCGGCAGGCCGACGACCCGGGGATCGTGGACACCGTGGCCGACGCGCTGGCCTCCACCGGGCTGCCGGCGGATCTGCTGCAACTGGAGCTGACGGAGAGCGCGGTGATGGGCACCGCCGGGGAGCCGCTGCGGTCGCTGCACCGGCTGGCCGCCCTCGGCGTACGGATGGCGATCGACGACTTCGGCACCGGCTACTCCAACCTGGCGTACCTGCGCCGGCTGCCGATCCACTGCCTCAAGCTGGCCGGGCCGTTCGTCGAGGGCATCCGGGGTGAGGACGCCGAGGCGGTGCCCGACCACCGGGACGAACGGATCGTGGACGCGCTGGTGCGGCTGGCGCACGCGCTGGAGCTGTGGGTGACCGCCGAGGCGGTGGAGACCGGGGTGCAGGCCGAGCGGCTGCGCGCGCTGCGCTGCGACACCGGGCAGGGGCGCTTCTTCGGCCCGCCCGCACCGGCGGCGGAGATCACCGCCCGGCTACGTGGCGACGACGACCGGGGAGCAACGGCATGAGCCTGACGGACAGCGAGGCGGCGGTCGCCGTACTCGCCGGGTTGGCGATCCTCGCCGGGCTCGCCGGGGTGGTGGTGCCCGGCCTGCCGGCGCTGCCGCTGTGCTGGGGCGGGGTGCTGGTCTGGGCGATCTTCGGCGGCGCCGGGCCCGGCCGCTGGGCGGTGCTCGCCGCCGCGACCGTGGTCGCCGCGGGCGGCACCGTCGTCAAGTACGCCTGGCCGGGGCGGAACCTGAAACGCACCGGGGTGCCCACCTCGTCGCTGCTCGCCGGTGGGCTGCTGGGCCTGGTCGGCTTCTTCGTGGTCCCGGTGATCGGGCTGGTGCTCGGCTTCGTCGGCGGGGTGTGGGCGGCGGAGCGGCTGCGGTTGGGCGACTCCCGGCTGGCGTGGCCGGCGACGAAGCAGGCGGTCGCGGCGGCCGGCCTGTCCATGCTTGTCGAGTTCCTCGCCGGTCTGCTCGTCGCCGCGCTCTGGGTCGCCGGGCTGCTGCTCACCTGAGCAGACGCGGGCGGCCGCGCAGGATCGGACTAGTGCGGGGCCGGGCCGGTCGCTCGGTTCGAGCCGATGCGGGTGTGGTGCGGGCGGCGCGGGGCGGGCGTCGGGTACGGCGCAGCGCCGTACGGTGAGAGAGAGGTGACGGGCCCCGCGCCGCCGCGTGCCGGGCGGTCCGAGCGCCCGGCGGTGGCCCGTCGCGATCGGGCCTGGTCACGGGCTCAAGCATGCGGCGCACGCGCCGGCACGGCAACGCAATTTGCCCGGCTCGGCCGGCCTGCCCACCCGCGGTGGCGGCCTGCCCACCCGCGCGGTGCCGCCCTGCCCAGTTGCGGGCGCCGGGCGTGCCGGCCGGGGCCGCCGTGTGCCGTCTGGCCCCCTGTCGAGCTGCCCCACCGCACGGGGCAGCTCGACAGGGGCCGGTCGGACAGGGCGGGCGGCAAGGGCGGACGGACAGAGACAGGGCGCAGGGGCGGACGCTGCGAGGCGGGCCCGGGTGCGTTCCGGGGCGGTTGCCGGGATGCCCGGCGGGGCATTGACGGTCGACCGGTTCAGCCAGTAGACCTTGGTGATGGAGGCCCGCCGATGAGGAAAGCTCCGCTCACGTTGGAACAGCTGCGGGTCGCCGTCGCAGAGGATGAGATCGACACCGTGGTGCTGGCCCTGGTCGACATGCAGGGCCGGTTGCAGGGCAAGCGGTTCCACGCGCCCTACTTCCTCGACCAGGTGGCCGCGCACGGCAGCGAGGGCTGCAACTACCTGCTCGCCGTCGACGTCGACATGAACACGGTCGACGGGTACGCGATGTCGAGCTGGGAACGCGGCTACGGCGACTTCGCCATGGTGCCGGACTTCGACACCCTGCGCCGGGTGCCCTGGCAGCCGGGCAGCGCGCTGCTCCTGGCCGACCTGGCCTGGCTGGACGGGTCCCCGGTGGTCGCCTCGCCCCGGCAGATCCTGCGCCGGCAGCTCGACCGGCTGGCCGCGCACGGGCTGACCGCGTACGCCGGCACCGAGCTGGAGTTCGTGCTGTTCCGCGACTCGTACGAGGAAGCATGGCAGCGCGGCTACCGGGATCTGACCCCGGCCAACCAGTACAACGTGGACTACTCGCTGCTCGGCACCGCCCGGGTGGAGCCGCTGCTGCGCCGCATCCGGCGGGAGATGGCCGGGGCGGGGCTCACCCCGGAGAGCGCGAAGGGGGAGTGCAACCTCGGCCAGCACGAGATCGCCTTCCGCTACGACGAGGCGGTGGCCTGCGCCGACCACCACGTGATCTACAAGAACGGGGCGAAGGAGATCGCCGCCCAGGAGGGCATGTCGATCACCTTCATGGCCAAGCCGAACGCGCGCGAGGGCAACTCCTGCCACATCCACTTCTCGCTGCGCGACGCCGACGGCCGCTCGGCGATGCTCGGCGACGGGCCGGCGCACCTGTCGACGACCGGGCAGCGGGTGCTGGCCGGGCTGCTGGCCACGATGCGCGAGTTCAGCCTCCTGTTCGCCCCGAACATCAACTCGTACAAGCGTTACCAGCCCGGGTCGTTCGCCCCCACCGCGCTGCGCTGGGGCACGGACAACCGCACCTGCGCGCTGCGGCTGGTCGGGCACGGCCAGGGCATGCGGGTGGAGAACCGGGTGCCGGGGGCGGACGTGAACCCGTACCTGGCGATCGCGGCACTCGTCGCCGGCGCGGTGCACGGCATCGAGCGCGAGCTGGAACTGGGCGAGGAGTGCACCGGCAACGCGTACGACGACCCGGCCGCCGACCGGGTCCCCGGCACGCTCCGCGACGCCCTGGCCCTCTGGGAGGGCTCGACGGTGGCCGCCGAGGCGTTCGGCGACGAGGTGACGGCCCACTACGCCAACCAGGCACGGATCGAGCTGACGGCCTTCGACGCCGCCGTGACGGACTGGGAGCTGATCCGTGGCTTCGAACGCCTCTGACGAGGGAGAGGGGTCAGGCTTGAGTGAGGTGGTGGATCCGGCCACCGGGGAGGTCGTGGGGTCCGTGCCCGCCACGTCGGTCGGGGAGGTCGACGCGGCGATCGCGCGGGCGGACGCGGCCTTCCGGCGCTGGCGGGCGGTGGCGCCGGGGGAGCGGGCGCGGGTGTTGCGGCGGTTCGCGGCGGTGGTCGACGCGCACCTGGAGGAGCTGGCGCGGCTGGAGGTGCGCAACTCCGGGCACACCATCGGCAACGCGCGGTGGGAGGCGGGCAACGTCCGCGACGTCCTCGACTACTACGCGGGCGCGCCCGAGCGGCTGACGGGGCGGCAGATCCCGGTGCCGGGCGGGCTGGACGTGACGTTCCACGAGCCGCTCGGCGTGGTCGGGGTGATCGTGCCGTGGAACTTCCCGATGCCCATCGCCGCCTGGGGCTTCGCGCCGGCGCTCGCCGCCGGGAACACCGTGGTGCTCAAGCCCGCCGAGCTGACCCCGCTGACGGCGCTGCGCCTGGCGGAGCTGGCGCGTGAGGCGGGCGTGCCCGACGACGTGTTCACCGTGCTGCCGGGCGCCGGGTCCGTGGTGGGGGAGCGGTTCGTCACCCATCCCGCCGTCCGCAAGGTCTGCTTCACGGGCTCCACGGAGGTGGGCACCCGGATCATGGCGGGCTGCGCCGCGCAGGTGAAGCGGCTGACCCTGGAGCTGGGCGGCAAGAGCGCCAACCTCGTCTTCGCCGACGCGGACCTGGAGCGGGCGGCGGCCACCGCCCCGTACGCCGTCTTCGACAACGCCGGCCAGGACTGCTGCGCCCGGTCGCGGATCCTGGTCCAGCGGCCGGTGTACGACCGGTTCCTGGAGCTGCTCGAACCGGCGGTGCGCGCGCTGCGGGTGGAGGACCCGGCCCGGGACACGGCCGAGATGGGCCCGTTGATCTCCGCCGCCCAGCGGGACCGGGTGGCCGGGTACGTCGACGGGGCGAAGATCGCCTTCGCCGGCTCCCGCCCCGACGGCCCCGGCTTCTGGTACGCCCCGACGGTGCTGCTCGCCGACTCGCCCGCGGACCGGCACTGGCGGGAGGAGATCTTCGGCCCGGTCGTCTCGGTGCTCCCGTTCGACGACGAGGCCGACGCGATCCGCCTCGCCAACGACACCGAGTACGGCCTCTCCGGCTCGGTCTGGACGCGGGACGTGGGCCGGGCGGTGCGGGTGGCACGGGCCGTGGAGGCGGGCAACCTCAGCGTCAACTCGCACTCCTCGGTGCGCTACTGGACGCCGTTCGGCGGGATGAAGCGTTCCGGGCTGGGCCGCGAGCTGGGCCCCGACGCGTTGCACGCCTTCACGGACGTCAAGAACGTGTTCATCGCGACGGAGGAGTGATCAGGTGCGGGGTCGTCTTGAGGGCCGGGTGGCCGTGGTCACCGGAGCGGGCAGCGGGATCGGGCTGGCCACCGTGCGGCGGTTCGCCGCCGAGGGGGCCCGGGTGGTCTGCGTGGACGTCGACGCGGAGGCGGGTGGGCGGGCCGCCGAGGAGGTCGGCGGCGAGTTCGTCGCCACCGACGTCGCCGACGAGTCGGCCGTACGGGACCTCTTCGACGGGGTGGCCGAGCGGCACGGGCGCATCGACGTGGCGTTCAACAACGCCGGCATCTCCCCGCCGGAGGACGACTCCATCCTGACCACGGGGCTGGACGCCTGGGAGCGCGTGCTGCGGGTCAACACCACGAGCGTCTACCTCTGCTGCAAGCACGTCATCCCGCACATGCGCCGGCAGGGCAAGGGCTCGATCATCAACACCGCGTCGTTCGTGGCGCTGATGGGGGCGGCCACCTCGCAGATCGCGTACACGGCGAGCAAGGGCGGGGTGCTGGCGATGACCAGGGAGCTGGGCGTGCAGTTCGCCCGGGAGGGCATCCGGGTCAACGCGCTCTGCCCCGGCCCGGTCGCCACCCCGCTGCTGCTGGAGCTCTTCGCCGCCGACCCGGAGCGGGCCGCCCGCCGGCTGGTGCACGTGCCGATGGGACGGTTCGGCGAGCCGGAGGAGATCGCCGCCGCGGTGGCGTTCCTGGCCAGCGACGACTCGTCCTTCATGACCGCCGCGCAGTTCGTCGTCGACGGCGGCATCACCGGCGCGTACGTCACCCCGCTGTGAGCCGGCCACTGATCGGGATCACGGCGTACGTCGAGCCGGTCGGTTGGGGGGTGTGGCGGGACGTGCCGGCGGTGCTGCTGCCCGAGGCGTACGTCCGGGCGGTCACCGCGGCCGGGGGCCGGGCGGTGGTGCTGCCCCCGGACGACCGCGACGCGGACGTGCTGCGGGTGCTCGACGGGCTGGTCCTGGCCGGCGGCGCGGACGTCGACCCGGCCCGGTACGGCCAGCCGCCGGCGCCCCGCACCGAGAGCCGGCCCGGCCGCGACGCGGGCGAGCTGGCCCTGCTCACCGCGGCGCTCGACACCGACCTGCCGGTGCTCGGGGTCTGCCGGGGGATGCAACTGCTCGCCGTCGCCGCCGGCGGGGCGCTGCACCAGCATCTGCCGGACCTGGTGGGGCACGACCTGCACCGCCCCGCCCCCGGCGTCTACGGCGGGCACGGCGTGCGGTTCGCTCCGGCCAGCCTGGCCGCGACGGTGATGGCCGGGGTGGACCGGGTCAACTCCTACCACCACCAGGCGGTGGCCGACCCGGGCCGGCTGGCGGTGACCGGCTGGTCCGACGACGGGGTGGTCGAGGCGGTCGAGGATCCGCACCGGCCCTTCCTGCTGGGCGTGCAGTGGCACCCGGAGAACGAGCCCGATCCGCGACCGATCGCCGCCCTTGTCCGGGCCGCCCGGGAAGGCCGGGCCGGCCCGGCGCGCCGGTGACACACTCCCCGCCACCGTA